>WGFF01000347.1 GCA_015492355.1 Deltaproteobacteria bacterium | reverse complement strand
GTGTTCGGTCCCAAACCCAAGGATTACTCCTACAACGTGCCCAGGAAGGTTGTAAAAGGGGCATTGAGGTCAGCCATAACTGCCAGGATAAAGGAAGGCAGACTCAGGGTGTTCGAGTCCATAGAGCTCGATGAGCCCAAGAGCAGAAAGGCAGTGGAATTCTTCAGGAGAAACAATATCGAGAACGCACTCGTTGTGGTGGATGGGGAGAACAAAAACCTCAGGCTTGCGGTAAGAAACCTCAGGGATTTTAAGGTCATAGATGTGGCTGGTATAAACGTCTACGATATACTTCGCCACAGGGAACTCGTCCTTACAAGGACTGCACTCGATAGAATTGAATCCATGGTGGTGGCATGAAGGACCCATATAGCATAATAAGATCGCCCATTGTCACAGAGAAGAGCACATACCTGAATGCAGAAGCCAACAAGGTCGTCTTCTGGGTGGATATATCCGCCAACAAGAGCGAGATAAAGAAGGCTGTGGAGAGCATATTCAACGTCAAGGTGACCGCTGTGAACACCCAGAGGGTGCCGGGTAAGGTCAAGAGAATGGGCAGGTTCTCCGGCAGGAGACCGACAAGGAAGAAGGCTTACGTAACACTCAGAGAGGGTGACAGTATAGAACTCCTCGAGGGCATGAAGGCGTAGAGGTGGTCTGTACAGGGATTACCCTTTAGATTAGAGAATACTCTGTAGGAAAGGGATTTCGAGAGTTATGCCTGTAAAGACGTACAAACCCACATCACCTGGTGTAAGGCAGAAGACAGGTCTTGTGTTCGATGAGATAACCAGGAGGGGTCCTGAAAAATCCCTCCTTCTTCCCCTCAAGAAGAAAGGAGGAAGGAACTCAAACGGACGTATAACCGTAAGGTGGATAGGTGGCGGACACAAGAGGATGTACAGGGTGGTGGACTTCAAAAGGGACAAGCACAACGTCCCTGCAAGGGTTGTGGGCATAGAGTACGACCCGAACAGGTCTGCAAATATTGCACTTCTCAACTACGTGGATGGTGAGAAGCGATACATACTCGCACCGAACGGGCTCAGGGTGGGTGATACAGTTGTATCAGGGGAGGACGTGGATATAAAGCCCGGGAATGCCCTGCCTTTGAGGTCCATACCTGTCGGTACGTTCGTCCACAATATAGAGCTCAAGCCTGGCAAGGGTGGACAGCTCGTAAGGAGTGCGGGCGGGTATGCCCAGCTCATGGCAAAGGAGGGTGACTATGCAACGATAAAACTCCCCTCCAACGAGGTGAGGCTCGTAAGACAGGACTGTTATGCCACCATCGGGCAGATAGGCAACATAGACCATGAGAACATCTCCTTTGGCAAGGCTGGAAGGACGAGGTGGCTCGGCAGGAGACCGAAGGTCAGGGGTACAGCGATGAACCCTGTGGACCATCCCCACGGAGGCGGTGAGGGCAAGAGCAAGGGAGGCAACCATCCCACCAGCCCATGGGGACTGCCCACAAAGGGCTACAAGACGAGGAAACGCAAGCCCTCTGACAAATACATTCTTGCAAGGAGGAGGAAGTAAGGGTGCGTTCTGTAAAGAAAGGACCGTTCGTTGACGAGCACCTTATGAAGAAGGTACATAAGGCGATAGAGAGCAAGAGCAAAAAGGTCATAAAGACCTGGTCCAGAAGGTCGATGATAATACCCGAGATGGTGGGGCTCACCATAGCGGTGCACAACGGAAAGAAGTTCATACCCGTGTTCATAACCGAGAACATGGTGGGACATAAGCTGGGAGAGTTCGCACCGACACGTACATTCCACGGTCACTCAGGTGTGAAGAAATCAAAGGTAGCAGGACCTAAGGGGTAAGTCGCCATGGAAGCAAGGGCTATAGCAAGGTACGTAAGGGTATCGCCACAGAAGGCAAGGCTTGTGGTCGATCTCATAAGGGGTAAGGATGTGGAGGAGGCACTCACCATCCTTTCTCTGTGCAGGAAATCTGCAAGCAGGATACTCACCAAGGTGGTCAAGAGTGCGGTAGCCAATGCTGAGAATACAAAGAACCTCGATCCAGACAGGCTCTACATAAAGAAGGCATACGTGGATCAGGGTCCGATGATGAAGCGTATAAGACCCCGTGCCATGGGCAGGGCAAACGTCATAAAGAGGAGAACAAGCCATATAACGGTGATACTCGACGAGAAGGGGTAATAGGAGAATATCTTTTCCACAGGAGAATTAATCTCGGTATTTTGTTCAAGGGGTGGGCAGTTATCTGCGGGTTTAAGGTTAATCACGTATTTTATTCAAGAGGGGGTAGGGGAAGGCTAAAAAGTCTATCCCGACAAAAAAACTTCAAGGAGGGTGATTCTTGGGTCAGAAGGTTCATCCCATAGGTTTCAGGCTCGGCATATACAGGGACTGGGATTCGAGGTGGTATGGAGAGAAGGACTATGCGGACCTTGTCCATGAGGACCTGAAGATACGGCAGTTCATAAAGAAACGCCTCTACCATGCGGGTATATCGAGGATAGAGATAGAGAGGAGGACGAGTAACGTAAAGGTCATAATCCACACCGCAAGACCCGGCATAGTCATAGGCAAGAGGGGTGCGGAGGTGGATATTATAAAGAAGCAACTTGTAAGCCTTACGGGCAAGAACGTGGACCTGGATATAGTGGAGGTGAGAAAGCCCGATCTGGAGGCACAGCTGGTTGCAGAGAACGTTGCCCTGCAGCTTGAAAGGAGGGTATCCTTCAGGAGGGCGATGAAGAAGGCGGTAACATCGTCCCTCAGGATGGGTGCAAAGGGTATAAAGATAATGTGTTCTGGAAGGCTCGGTGGTGCTGAGATAGCGAGGAC
>WGFF01000346.1 GCA_015492355.1 Deltaproteobacteria bacterium | reverse complement strand
CTTTTCGAGGACCTCTCCCGGGTTCTTTGACTCAACAAGGGTGCTTTCCTTCTTTTCCAGACCCTCTAAATAGGTCTTTATTACCTGGAGTGCAACCGGTGCTGCTGCTTTTGAACCGAATCCCCCGTGTTCCACAACCACCGCAACAGCAATCCTCGGATCATCACAGGGTGCGTAACCCACAAACCACGCATGGTCACGGAACCTGTACGGTATCTTTTCGATGTCCCTCTCCCTCTTTGACATCCTCACAACCTGTGCGGTACCTGTTTTACCTGCTATCTCAAGCCCATCCATCCTTATTGTGCGGGCTGTACCGTTCTCCTCGTTGACAACCCCTTCGAGAGCCCTTCTCAGGATGTTTATGGTCTGCGAGGATACGAGAATGCGTCCCCTGTTCACAGGGGTAAAGTCCCTCCCCACCCTTCCATCGTGTGCTACTATCTTTTCCACAAGTTGTGGTTTCATAAGCCATCCCCCATTGGCTATGGCAGAGTATGCGACAAGCATCTGCAGGGGTGTGGCAAGGAGAAACCCCTGTCCCACTGACACAGAGATTGTCTCGCCCAGATACCATGGTACCCCGTGGGTCTTCTCCTTCCATGTGGATGTGGGCACGAGTCCTGGTTTCTCATTGGGCAGTTCTATACCTGTCTTCTCTCCCAGTCCAAACCATCTCGCATAACGGGCAATCCTGTCTATGCCCACCATTAAGCCCACCTGATAGAAGAAGGTATCTGCAGATTCCACAATAGCGGTGTGCACCCCTATAAGACCGTGTCCCCCTTCCTTCCAGTCCCTGTACTCACGCCCGCCGAATCGAAAAGAACTGCCAGAGTATATGGTCGTGTATGGCTGGATTACCCTTTCTTCGAGCGCAGAGGTTGCTGTTATTATCTTGAAGAGTGATGCAGGAGGGTATTGCCCCTGTATCGCCCTGTTTGTCAGTACATTCATGGGATTGTTTATAATCTCATCCCATTCCTCTCTCGAGATACCACTGGTGAGTCTATTCGGATCAAAGGAAGGGGTGCTTACCATGGCGAGTATCCTGCCTGTGTTAGGGTCCATGGCAACTACCGCACCTGCCCTGCCTTTCATCGCCTTCCAGGCGGATATCTGGGTCTTCATGTCGATTGTAAGATGGATGTTACTGCCGGGGGTGGGAGGGTTCTTCTTTATGATTCTCAGTTCTCTACCCAGGGCATCGACCTCCACCTGTTTTCCCCCATCCATACCACGCAGTATCTCCTCAAAAGACCTTTCTATGCCGTATTTACCGACGAGGTCTCCTGGTTTGTATATATCGCCCCTGTTCCTGAAGGTCTTGAATTCCCGTTCGTTTATCTCACCGAGGTATCCCACAAGATGTGCGGTTACCTCACCGAAGGGATATGCCCTTTTGGGACCGACCTCGAGCACCACCCCGGGGAGCCTGTACTTCATACCCTCTATCCTTACCATCTCCTCCCAGGAGAGGTCCTCCTTGAGTTTTATTGCCTGAAAGGGAGGTCTCCTCTTTGCCTTCTTAAGCCTCCTTTCGATGGTCTCAAGGTCTATATCGACCAGTTCTATGAGTGTAGACTTTATCTTCTCCCAGTCGTCCACATCCTCTGGCACAACTGAGAGATCGAAGCCAGGGCGGTTCTCTGCGAGTCTGATACCGTTCCTGTCGAATATAATCCCCCTGGGCGATGGTATCCTTAAAAGCCGTACCCTGTTGTTCTGGGAAAGTTCCTTGAAGCGATCCCCTTCCATTACCTGGAGATACCAGAATCGTGCACAGAGGATGAAGAAGACGGACAACACAAAGGCAGTTGCAATGGAGAGCCTTTCTTTGAGTTCTCTCGGTTCCTTGGCGCTGAAGTAATCCATTTAAATGCCCCCTGGCTTGCCAGAAGGAGGTATCATGGTACCCCTAAGTACGTACGACCGCTGGCACCGTAAGCCACTTCAGGAATACGATAACTAGCGGTGTGAAAATACCTGTTACAATACCTGTCGATGCAATCTGTGAAAGAAAGGATATCTCCAGACTGTTAAGGCTGAGTACGGTGTAGATAAGAATCACCTTGATAAGAAACATGAACACAACCCCGAACGCCTGTATGCCGGGTGTGGAGAAATGCACTTTCTTTGCCAGCAGATAGACCATGATAAATACAGACACAAGGGCAAACGATGTTATGCCTGCTACCGCACCATGAAACACATCATCTATGTATCCTATGATGAAACTCAGAAACGCACCCTCTACAGATGACCTCTCGCAGGCAAGATAAAAGACTATTATTAGCGGTAGGTCAGGCAGGGGTGTAAAGGGCAGTACCGTACATTTTACAGTAAGGAACAGAACGGTAAGGGGAATGAACAGAACAAAGTTCCTCATCTCGGTCCCCATTTCGGTTTAAAAAGGTTCTACCCTCTCTATCCTTCCACAAGCCCCACCACAGTAACCCGATGGTGAGGGGATGAACACCCTGCATCTTAAAACCCATAAGGCCCTTTCCCCATGAGTGCGGGGAGAAGACCTCTGAACAATTCTCCCTTGGGCAGGGCTACACGTACAGAATCCATCATGTATTTCAGGGTGTGGAATCCCCTGTGGATGGATTAGATCCAGCCCTGCGGTCTGGGAGTTTAACTATGAGTACCTCCTCGAGCCTGTGTATGTCCATTACAGGGCGTACCTCTATGTACTTAAAGAAGTTATCCTCACCTTTTTCTATCCTGGATACCTCCCCTATAAGCAGACCCTTTGGAAAGAGCCCTGAAAGCCCTGCGGTTACCACCCGATCCCCTATCTTCACATCGTCGAGCTGTCTTATGTACTTTAAGACCAGTCCTTCTTTACCCTTACCCTCCACCACCCCTTTTACCCTTGTCCTCTGTATCAACACATCCACGTTGGACCTCGGATCGGTTATGAGAAGTACCCTTGAGGTATGGTCATCCACCTCTATAACCCTTCCAACCACCCCTATGGGACCGAGAACCGGCATGTCTATGGATACACCATCCTCTGTACCCTTGTTTATGG
>WGFF01000345.1 GCA_015492355.1 Deltaproteobacteria bacterium | reverse complement strand
CCTATCAACTGGACCTCTTTGTAAAAGAGCTTTCCAGGGATTGATAACGATTGAGGGAGGCAAAGATGGAGAAGAAGACGATAAAGCTCTACTTTGAAAAGCCCTGTAGCGCCGGGGTCAACCTGAAGGGCGGCCAGTTCGGCGCCCCGAGAGACAGGGGCCACCGCCAGCATATGGGGCTTGACTGAAGAGGCATGAAAAGATGAAGCACAGGTAGATGATAGAGAACCACATATCCCTTATAGATGAAGAGGTTGTCCCCAGGTTTAACAGCGAAGCCCACTATTTTCAAGAATTAACGGATGAGAGGTACTCACTTTTCCCTTTCGGCCCGGTCCAGATAGCCTTTTACAGCTCATAAATAGAGACGCTGGCAATGAACACATACAGATTGAAAACCCTTGAATGTATGGGGTATAATACCGCACATAATTGAACTGACTGGTCAATGCAAATAAGAATCTTGGAAATATAAGGAAGGGTTGAGGAAAGAGAGCGAGATGGCTCTCTTTGTGGCAAAATACACGGGTAAGGCAAATTTTATGTAAAGAGGAAACTACCGAGGTGAAAAAGATCGAAGAGATAAAAAACATCCTTGTACAGCACAAAGAAGAGTTCGAGAAAAAGTATGGTGTAACCATCATAGGAGTTTTTGGCTCCTATACGCGGGGCGAGCAGACATCAGCCAGTGACCTTGATGTCCTTGTTGAAGTTAAGAGGCCCATTGGTTTTGAATTTTTCGAACTCTGGGACGAACTCGAAAAACTCCTTGGTGTAAAAGTTGATCTTCTCACTGTTAAAGCAGTAAAACAGAAACGACTGCTATGGGAAAGCATAATGGAGGATATGATATATGTCTAAGAGAGACTGGAAGCTATTTATTACCGATATACTCGACTGCATTGAAAAGATAGAAAGGTATACTTCTGGCAGTTCCTACGAAGATTTCATGAGAGACGACAAAACCAAAGACGCTGTTGTGAGGAATCTTGAGATCATTGGTGAGGCAGCAAACAGAATCCCTCAGCATATCCAGGAGGAGTATAAAGAAGTACCATGGTCTAAAATTGTGGGGTTGAGGCATCGATTGATACACGGTTATTTTGTTGTAGACTACGATATCGTCTGGAACATAAAAAAAATTGAATTAGTCACGAATTGTGTTGACAGTTAGGGTTTGATTGGCGTAAGAGAAGAGTCATGGTCTTCCGGTGAGATTAAGATATTTATTCAACACTCAACAAAGGAGGAGGAAGCCCATGACCCAACAACAGTATATCATAAGACGGAAGTTGAACATACTGGAGCTTGCGGAACAGCTTGGCAATATCAGTGAGGCCTGCAGGAAGCTTGGAGTAAGTCGTCAACACTACTATGATATAAAGAAGGCACTTGAGGAAGAAGGGATAGAGGGGCTTTTGGAGAAGGCAAGGAATAAACCAAGGATAGCCAACCGTGTGGTTCCTGAGATAGAAGAGAGGGTTCTTGCATATTCACTTGAGCATCCCACTCATGGACAGGCAAGGGTATCGAACGAGTTGAAGAAGGAAGGGATAGTAATAAGTCCTGGTGGAGTAAGGAGTATCTGGCTGAGGCATAAACTTGAGAATAGAAAACTTCGGCTGAGGAGGCTTGAGAAGTGGGCGGCAGAACATGGGAATGTTTTGACAGAGAGCCAGGTCAAGGCGTTAGAGGAGATGAAGGAAGAGAAGGAGGCAGGAGGTGAGATAGAAAGTTATCATCCTGGATTTCTGGTTGGACAGGACACCTTTTATGTAGGCTGGATCAAGGGTATAGGGAAGATATACCAGCAGACCGCGATAGATACATACTCTAATGTAGGATTTGCGAAGGTATACACTGAGAAGACGGCTATTGTTGCGGCAGATTTTCTGAATGACAGGGTACTACCGTTCTTTGATTCTTACAATATACCTGTTTTACGTGTTCTTACGGATCGTGGTACCGAGTACTGTGGTAGTAGAGAGAGTCATCCCTATGAGTTGTTTCTGTATCTGAATGATATAGAGCATACCAGGACGAAGGCGAGGAATCCCCAGACGAATGGATGTACCGAGAGATTTAATCAGACGTTGATAGATGAATTTTACAGGGTAGCATTCAGGAAGAAGGTCTATACCACTGTGGAGGATATCCAGGCTGATCTTGATGAGTTTCTGGGGGAGTATAACTTTCGCAGGACCAATCAGGGGAAGTACTGTAAAGGCAGGACACCAATGGAGACCTTCTCAGAGGGGCTTGACCTGTGCAGGCAGTATCTACATAATAGAGGGGAGGTGATAGCAGAGCCATAGCCCTCTGAAACCGGAAGACCTCTTGTCAACGCTTTTAGTGGCTAACGCACTAAAGGTAATTAGAGGGACTGTCCACCTCCCGTGTTTTTGAGTTAGTTTAACATTTACACAGTTCAGTGGACAGTCCCCCATCTAACATGCCCAACACTACCTCCCCCCTTCCTGCCAACCGCCTCACCTCTTTATCTAAAAGACCCTGAATCTGCAATCAAGCCCAGAGGAATCAAATCCTACTTCACATCCATCTCCAACACTATTGAATGGACTGCCTAAGAGTTCCTTTACCTCTACCCTCCTGGTCTTGACATTCCTATCAATCCATAATACCATTTTCATAAGCAGTCCCTCCTTTCTAAGATGGTTCGGGTTTAATCGCTTGAATCTTAAATCATTTTAGAAACCACTATTAAATCTCTATCAATATAGCACACTCTCTTACCAGGTTATAAAACGAGGGCATTTTTCAAAATCAATGAAAGTTCGAAAATTACCTGAAATCGAAATACCGATTGAATCAGGGAGTTATGGCTCAACCATAGCCCTTTCTTGCCTGCCCGTATGGAAAATAGTTCTGGCACAACGTTTTAGGATATCTAAAAGAATGAGGTACATCTTGTACATGATACCCTTCCTGCTCATACCCTCTGGTCTTCTCTCTGCACCATCATGTACCAAGGAGGGTAAAGACATCCCCTTTGTACGCATCAAAAGGATAGCGGATGGTCTCAAAAAACCAGTTGGCCTCTTCAATGCTGGTGATGGAACAGGGAGACTGTTCATCATAGAACAGGAGGGTATCATAAAAATATGGAAGGATGGCAGGATTCTCAAAAGGCCCTTCCTCGATATAAGGGACAGGGTTGTCTCAGGTGGCGAGAAGGGGCTTCTGGGGCTTGCCTTCCATCCCGATTTCAAGAAAAACCGCCGTTTCTTTGTAAACTATACCACAGAGAGGAACGGACTCGTAACAATGATATCCGAGTTCATGGTATCCGACAGTGACCCTGATATTGCCCTCAGACAGAGCGAGCGCACCATACTCACCATCCCCCAACCCTACGGTAACCACAACGGTGGTAATATAGTGTTCGGTCCTGATGGATACCTCTACATAGGGATGGGCGATGGTGGCAGTGCAAACGATCCCCATGGCAATGGTCAGAATCTTAAAACCCTGCTGGGAAAGATGTTGAGGATAGATGTCAACAGGATCGAGAAGGATAAAGCCTATGCTATACCCCCTGACAATCCCTTCGTGCAGGAAAGTTCTGCCCTTCCAGAGATATGGGCTTACGGATTGAGAAACCCCTGGAGATTCTCCTTCGACCCTGTAACAGGGCTTTTATATGCGGGTGACGTGGGGCAGAATGCAAGGGAGGAGATAGATATAATAAAGAAAGGTGGCAACTATGGCTGGAATATAATGGAAGGGATGATATGCACACCAGGGGTGAATCCCAGATGCAAAAGGGAAGGGCTCGAACTACCCATTCTTGACTATCCAAGGTCAACCGGTATCTCGATAACAGGTGGCTTTGTCTACAGGGGAAGGGATATACCTGAGCTGTGCGGTGCCTACATATACGGTGATTACGGAAGCGGAAGGGTCATGGCTCTCCGTTATGACATGAAGGATGGCGTTACAAAGACAAAAACCCTCCTCAAAACCCGCCTCAGGATAAGTTCCTTTGGTGAGGATGAAGACCATGAACTCTACATCGTTGACCACAGGGGACAGATATTCAAGATAGTGCCGTAAAGAGATGGAAAGACCAGCCAGGTGGAGATTTGCTGTAGACAGGGGTGGTACGTTTACAGATGTGGTGGGACTTGATCCAGAGGGGAACATACACACCCTTAAACTCCTCTCATCCTCTCCTGATTACGAAGACCCGTGCATAGAGGGTATAAGAAGGATTCTCAGGCTTGAAAGGCATGAGCCCCTGCCAGAGGACAGAATAGAGACCATAAGGTTCGGCACCACTGTAGCAACCAATGCCCTCATTGAGAGAAAGGGTGGAAGGACAGCCCTCGTTATAACCAGTGGGTTCAGAGACCTGCTCGAAATAGGACACCAGCAGAGACCACATATCTTTGACCTCTGTATCAAAAAACCATCCCCCCTCTATTCAGAGGTCTTCGAGGTAGAGGAGAGGATAGCCTCGGATGGAACGGTTATAAGACCCATTGATACAGATGAGATAAAGGGGCTTGCAGAGAGGATTCTAACAGGTGGGTTCCACACTGTTGCGGTTGTTTTTCTTCATTCGTGGAAGAATCCGGCACATGAGCTCATGTGCGAGGAGATTCTCAAAGGGTGTGGTATAGGGTCTATATTTCTATCCCACAGGACGGTAAACCTCATAAAGGTCATAACCCGTGCACAGAGTACCGTTGTGGATGCCTATCTTAGCCCTGTCATTGCACGGTATCTCGAAGGCATAAGGAGATACACGGGTAACATACCCATTGAATTCATACAGAGCTCTGGTGGACTTACCGGTCCAGAGGGTTTTTTGGGAAAGGATGCCATACTTTCAGGACCATCTGGTGGAGCCATAGCAGTGGGGAGTGTGGCAGGCAGGCTCGGGTTCAAGGGTGCCATAGGCTTCGATATGGGAGGTACCTCAACGGATGTGTCGAGATACGACATGGGGATAGAGCGGGTGTACGAACAGACCATAGACGGGGTGGAACTCCAGACAGAGGCAATAAACATCGTAACAGTTGCATCTGGTGGGGGCTCTGTGCTTGGATTCGATGGCAAGAAGATGTACGTTGGACCTGAATCTGCTGGCTCATATCCAGGCTCTGCATGTTATGGTTTTGGAGGACCACTCACTGTTACAGACGCCAATCTCCTCACAGGACGTATCATCCCTGAATACTTCCCGAGGACCTTTGGTCCCCACAGGGACTCTCCCCTGTCAATAGACATTGTGAGGGATGGTTTCAAAACCCTCACAGAAAGGATAAACACCTCCACAGGAAGAAATCTTACCCCTGAGGAGGTTGCCATGGGCTTCCTGAGGATTGCAAACGAGAGGATGGCGCTCGCCATAAAGGAGATATCAGTGAGCAGGGGGTTCGATGTGAGGAGATACGCACTTTTCTGCTTTGGTGGTGCGGGTGGTCAACATGCCTGCCAGATAGCCGAACTCCTCGGGATGGAAACCATTGTGTTCCATCCCCTCAGCCCTGTCATGTCTGCCTACGGGATAGGTCTTGCAAGGCATACAGAAAAAAGGGCTGTTACTGTACTCAAACCCCTCACACCCCGGACACATGCAGAACTGGAAGGTATGTTTTCAAAGATGATAGAAGAGATCACCACATCCACAGAAGGTCTCATGGTTACCAGAGCCATGGATCTCCGTCCAAAGGGTACTGATAGCTTCATAACAGTTGAATACACAGGGTACAGAGAAGACCTCCATAACTTCAGGAAACGATACAAAAGGCTTTTTGGGTTCTTTCCTGATACAGACCGTATCGAGATTGTCAACATAAGGGTAGAGATACTGTCCCAGAGGGTACTCTTTCCTATGCTTCCATCTACCTCCCCACCCACCAATCCATCCACCACACCTCTTTCGTACAGAGAGATATACTATCCCGGTGGATGGATGGAGGCAGGGGTATACCGAAGAGAAGCGATCCCACAGGGCACAGGGATAAAAGGACCTGCCTTTCTGGTCGACAGATACTCCACACTCATTGTAGACCCTGGCTTCGAGGTAGAGCTGAATGAAAGTGGGATGGTGTTCGTAAGAAGGGTGGGTGAAGGTGTGAAAAAGACCTCTTGCACGAAGAAGTCCACAGGTGCAGACCCCGTACTCCTTGAGGTCTTCAACAGTATATTCATGAACGTGGCAAAGGAGATGGGCTATACCCTGAGGAACACAGCCTCCTCTGTAAACATAAAAGAGAGGCTCGATTTTTCCTGTGCCATCTTCGACTCCAAGGGTAACCTCATTGCAAATGCACCTCATATACCTGTCCATCTCGGCTCGATGGCAGATACTGTAAAGGGGGTGCTTGAGGTACGAAGAGACGATATCCAGCCAGGGGATGTCTTCCTTACGAACAATCCATACAGGGGTGGCTCACATCTGCCAGACCTTACAGTGGTTGAGCCTGTATTTTCTGGGGATGAACTCCTCTTCTTTACAGCCTCAAGGGGACACCATGCGGACATAGGGGGCAGGACACCAGGCTCCATACCGCCATCTGCAGGGCATATAGACGAAGAGGGTGTACTGATAGATGGCATTACAGTTGTAAGGGATGGTGTCTTCATGGAAGAGGCACTGAGGGATATCCTCTCAAACCACAGATACCCTGTAAGGGATGTGGAGGAACGGATAAGGGATATAAAGGCTCAGATAGCCTCTGCACATAAAGGCGTTGAAGAACTCGTGAGGGTTATAGACAGGTATGGCTGGGATACGGTAAGGGATTACATGCACTACATACAGGAAAATGGAGAGTATACGGTAAAGAAAGCCCTTTATAGGTTCCTTGGTGGAAGGGAGAGCTTTGAGGGTGTATTCGAGGACAGGCTCGATGATGGCACCCTCATAAAGGTGAGGATACTTATACTCGCAGGCACAGACCCTCCCCATACTGTACATGGTGTCATAGACTTCAGCGGTACCGATCCCCAGCATACCCACAACAATCTCAACACCCCCATTTCGGTCACCCGTTCCTGTGTGCTCTATGTGCTGAGAGCCATCTCATCCACTGACATACCCCTCAACCATGGCTGTCTGAAGCCTATTACACTCATCGTGCCCAGGGGTAGTATACTCGATCCCCGCTTTCCTGCGCCAGTTGGTTCGGGCAATGTTGAGACCTCCCAGAGGATAGTGGATGTGCTTCTTGGTGCGCTCGGCATCTGTTCTGCATCGCAGGGCACCATGAACAATGTCCTTTTCGAGGTGGAGGGTGAGGCCCCCTACTACGAGACCATCGGTGGTGGAGCCGGCGCAATGCAGGGGTGCGATGGTGCATCAGGTGTGCATGTACACATGACGAATACGAGGATAACCGATCCCGAAATACTCGAATACAGACACCCTGGGGTGAGGCTCGAGCGGTTCTCCATAAGGAGGGGATCAGGTGGAAAGGGACGCTACCGTGGTGGGGATGGCATAGTAAGGGAGATACGATTCCTCAAGTCCGCAAGGGTGGCACTCATAACAGAAAGGAGGGTCTATCCTCCTTACGGACTCAATGGCGGTGGTTCTGGAAAGAGGGGAGAGAACCTCCTTAAAAGAGTGGATGGTACGGTTGAAAGGCTCAGCCACAGGGCACTCATTGATATAAAACCAGGGGAATCCATAGTCATAAAGACACCCGGTGGCGGTGGGTATGGTATTTAATAGCCAACCTCCCATCGCCATCATCGCCTTTCATGGGGCTCAAAGGTATATGCAACCTGAAAGAAACAGACCCTTCGGAATTATCTGTAGACCCCCCTTACAGACCAGTACCAGTAACTTTCGTGAAGTATCCTTTCTATGGTGTTTTTGTGGGGCCTGAACGGATTGGTTGGCTGTGGGGGGAGTGGTATCCTGTTTGTGGTTGCAAAGGGTGTGGTCTTTATCTTGAGGTTATAGGCTATGACCATGAGTGCTTCCAGATTTACCGCATCCTGGATGTTGTAGGCAAGAAGGGTCTCAAGGGCTTGTGGGTTCTTCCTTCTTCTGAAATCCTCCCAGAGGAGTACCGCAAAGAAACCATCGAGCCCATCCAGTTCCTTCCTGTCTATACCGAGCCTCTTTTCGCATCCCTTAAGCCCGCCGTTGAATCCAAGGCTCCTGAGAACGTATCTTAGATCTATATGTGCCTGGTCGAGCCTTATATCGAAATATCTCTCTATCTGCGGTACATCGAAACACTTCCCGTTGTACGTAACTATGACCCTGTACCTCTTTATATCTTTGCAGAACTCCTCAAGGTTGTAACCGTTGACGTAATAGGAGATGGTCTTTCCGTCATAGAGGGCTATGGTGGTGATGTGGTCTCTTTCTCCGAGCCCTGTGGTCTCTATATCGAGATATGCCGTGAGGTGTCTGAACTCAGGGAAGAGCCTCCAGTGCTGACCCGCGGGCAGACGCTCTGCAAAGTATTCTGGATTGTTCTCCTCAAGATGCACGAAGGACTGCCGTATGCAGTCCCTTACGGTCTCTATCCTCTGCCCGGAAAGAAAGGGATAATCCCTGCCGTTAAGATCATGCCACGATTGTATCCCATACGACCACAGACTGTACTCAAGACGTGCCCCTATTCCAGGGATATGACAGAACGTGTTCCTCAGCACCCTGTACGACCTGAAAGCCTTTTAAGTATCCTGTGTCCATATTCTGAAAGAACCCTCTGATTCAGAGCCCTTTCCCTCTCCATGTTCAACTTCATGAGCTTAAAGTCGAGTTCCCTCTGTTTCCTGCACCGCTCTCTGTCATCGTCTATCGTCTCTATCAGGTTTTTGAGGGTGAATATCTCCTTTCTCAACTCTGCCTCAGGTGGTATACAGCCTGCGTTTTTAAGTATCCTGTACGCTGACCTCAGATCCTCTGGCACCCACGTATCATCGAAAAAAAGGGGCTTGCCCTTTCCAGCGAGATTATCGAAGACACCCTCCTCCATCGCCTTTCTTATCCTTTCCTCTGCTATTCTTGCGATTATGTCCATTGTAAGGGACCCTCTCATTTGAGGAATCTCCTGAAAGTATAGCAGATTTCTGCTCCGATGGGAAACTAAAAGGTGAATCTCCCCGCCTGCAGGGCGGGGCTTCATATCTTCAGGGGGTTTCACCCCCTGAAGAT
>WGFF01000344.1 GCA_015492355.1 Deltaproteobacteria bacterium | reverse complement strand
CCTCTTTACCTTGTCGATACCCACCTCGTCATGGAAGAAGGGCACGATGTGAAAGAGCCTTACACTCCCCCTGAACTCCCTGCCTATCTCACCAAGGAGCCTGTTTACCTGTGCCTTCTTGCCCGCATCCCTGTACAGCTCACCCTTTATGGTTGCAAGATTGGAGACACAGCCTGTGCAGGGGCTAACAAGGTTAAGCCCCTTTTCCTCCACAACCGCCATGTTCCGCGCCCCTGTGAGCACCCATGTACCATGGTCTATGTTGTTCACAAGAGACTTTTCAGGACAGCATGTAAACCCGTCTACATCCCTGTAAGGTAATCCAAATGCCTCGAGCACCATCCTTGTGGACTTCTCAAGGAAGGGAAAACGTGCCTGTATCGTACATCCCCAGAATACAGCAAACTCCTTCATAAAGAAAACCCCCTGGCTGACCTCACCATGGATGGTTAGAGATCAACCCCTGAAGAAAAGCCTTCTCTAATTAAGCGGGTCCAGATTTGAATAAATAAAACCAGGGGTCTTATCCCATTATCATGGGGAAGACCTCTCTGCCAGACGATGATAAATAAAAACCCTTTTTTGTGAGGGTCTGTAAGGGATTTTTTCAGGTAAGAAAACCGCTTTTGCTGGTATTCTTAAGATAAACGGCTTTTACCGGCAAGCAAACTTCCCTTTACGCACAGAGTGCCCTTTACTCAGCAGGCACACAGCAGTCAACAGGGCATACCTCTGCACACTTGGGAGTATCGTAATATCCCTTGCACTCTACACATTTCTCAGGGTCGATAATGTATATCTCCCCTTCTGATATGGCACCTACAGGACACTCTGGAAGACATACCCCGCATGCAACACAATCTTCCGTAATCTTTAACGCCATACCTTCACACCCTCCATTGGTTTTGTATACTGTATACAGAATCGAGTGTATCCTGTATACTAACTCAAGTCATTTCAAAACTCAAGTCTTTTTTTACAGGGAAGGAAGATTTTTTACACCAGTGGGATAGGAAGAACCTTAGTTCATAGTCCATGACCTGTCTCTATCCGAGATTGAGTGCAAGGAGTTTTATCTCTGTCATCTCCTGTATGGCATATCTCACCCCTTCTCTGCCAAAACCACTCATCTTCACCCCGCCGTAGGGCATGTTGTCCACCCTGTAGGTGGGGATGTCATTGGCTATCACACCACCCACCTCGAGTACCTCAAAGGCATGGAATATCCTCCCTATATCACGTGTGAACACCCCCGCCTGGAGACCGTACTTAGAATTGTTTATCTCCCTCAGGGCATCATCGAAGTTCTCATACGGCTCAACCACAACAACAGGTGCGAACACCTCCTCACAGCATACCTTCATCTCCCTCTTTGTGGAGGTAAGTACAGTGGGCTCAAATATACTCCCCCGCCTCTTTCCACCCGTAAGCAAGACCGCTCCATCCCCTGTTGCCTCATCGACCCATTTCGCTGTCCTTGAGAGCGATTCCTCATCTATCATGGGACCTACATCTGTCGATTCATCGAGCGGGTCTCCGAGCCTCAAGCCCTCTGTACCCTTAATAAACCCATCAATGAAATCGTCGAATACAGTCCTTTCCACGTATATCCTCTGTATGGAAATACATATCTGCCCTGCATAGGAGAATGCCCCGAGGACGCATCTCTTTACAGCGAATTCCATATCTGCATCACTGTGCACCACCACACCCGCATTGCCTCCCAGCTCCAGTGTCACACGCCTTGAGCCTGCCCTCCTCTGAAGCCTCCATCCAACGTCCGCACTACCTGTGAAGGTAAGTTTCCTTACCCTCTCGTCATCGAGTAACCTCTCTGCATCCTGTCCCTTGGATGGCACAACACTCATCCCTCCCTCTACCCATCCAGCCTCCATCACAACCTCACCGAGGAGAAGGGCTGTAAGCGGGGTCTTTGATGCGGGCTTTATGATTATGGGATTGGAGGACGCCATGGCAGGTGCAACCTTGTGGGCAACGAGATTGAGGGGAAAGTTAAAAGGTGTGATACCGAGCACCACACCTATGGGAAACCTCCTTACTATCCCGAGCCTCTTTTCAGACCCTGCTATCACATCGAGGGATATAACCTCCCCGTCCATCCTCTTGGTCTCCTCAAGGGCTATCTGAAAGGTGTTTTGAGCCCTCCTCACCTCCACCCTTGCATCCCTTATGGGCTTTCCACACTCAAGGGCAATGGTCCTCGCAAACTCCTCCTCCCTTTCCCTGAGAAGGGATACCACCCTTGAAAGCACCTCAGCCCTTTTGTATGCGGGAAGCCCCCTGAGTGCCTCGAAGGCATCCTGAGCCCTGTCAACAGCCTCCCTGAGTTCTTCAGTCCCACCGAGGCATGTGACATCCACAACCTCTCCACTGTAGGGACTCCTCACCTCAAGGGCTCTACCAGTATCCTTCCACCTGCCACCTACGAGTATCTTCTTCATAAGCCTTTTAATTATCAGAAAAACAGGGAAAGGTCAAATTTCTTTCTCTTTTTCGGACCTGTCTGTATCCTGAGGG
>WGFF01000343.1 GCA_015492355.1 Deltaproteobacteria bacterium | reverse complement strand
GCAGAGATGACAGGGGGCAGGCTCAGGGATGTAAAGGGTGAACTCGACAAGATAATAACCTTTGTGGGGGATAAAAAGGAGATAGATGTAAGGGATGTGGAGATATGCGGGCTTCAGTGCGGGGAGGAGAGTATCTTTGGTCTTGCCGATGCCATTGGAAGCAGGGACGTAACCAAGGCATTCAGGATACTGGGGAGGATAGATGAACCACCTCCCAAGGTGCTCTGGGCTATATCGAGACAGTTAAGACTCCTTCTTAAGCTCAAAACCCTCCTGAGAAAGAAGACCCCTTCAAGGGAGATGACCCGGCTCCTCGGCATACAACCCAGACATCTTGACGGATACCTTAAAAGGGTAAGACTCTTCAGCGAGGAGGAACTCCTGAGGGCTGTAGAGAAACTCTACAGGGCAGACAGGGAGATAAAGACAGGAACACACCCCCAGGGACTCGTTCTCTCAAGGTTGATTATGGACCTCTCCTACAGGGGAGGTACTTTCCATACAAGAGACCCCCTGTAGTGGGTTGTCCATAAACCCTGCCAGGCAGTGCCCTATCATATCATGTGGGGATGGCAGGCTTATAAAACACAGTAGCCCCCCTTCAAGCCTCATCTCCACCTGCTATTTCAGGTGGCTCCTCTGATGGCAGGGATGCACCCACCTGAGGATGTAAAACCCTGCCCTTCAGGGCAGTGGGCTTTATTTGGATGTCATTGAGTTTACAAATACTGTAAGACGTGATATCCTGCGGGAGGCGTTGTTTCTGTGGAGAACCCCTTTGGATACCGCCTTATCAAGGAGTGATACCGCCCTGGTAAGAAGTAGCCTTGCTTCTTCCTCCTTGCCAGCGCTTACAGCCTCTTTGACCTTTTTTACAGAGGTCTTTATGGCTGATTTGTAGGATACATTTCTGAGCCTCCTTTTAAGGCTCTGTTTGTGCCTTTTTATGGCAGACCTGTGATTTGCCAAAGTGTACCTACCTCCTTTGCGTTTTTTAACTGGGTAACCCCTTCTACAAGAAGGGGTTACTCCCGGGGAGATTAATCCCCGTGGATACGGGATTTAAGGTCTTTTTGAGCAGGGATTTAAAAAGGAAGAACCCTTTTACAAAGGTATCCTTCCCTTTATAATAAGGTCTGGGACTTCAAAAGTCAAGTATGAGTACACGTGAATACAGTACAAGGATAGCGGGTGCAGCCTCCATAATGGGTTCCCTTACCCTTGTAAGCAGGCTCCTTGGCTATGTGCGTGATGCCTTTATCGCATATCTGTTCGGGGCAGGTCTGCAGGCGGATGCCTTCTTCGTTGCCTTCAGGGTCTCCAATCTCTTAAGGAGACTCCTTGGCGAGGGTGCCCTCACATCGTCATTCGTACCTGTATTTACGGATGTGCTCAATACACGTTCTAAGGAGGACGCAAGGAGGGTTGCATCGAGTGTATTCTTTCTTTTCCTCATATTGCTCCTCCTTCTTACTGCTGGTGGTATCATCTTTTCCGAAGAGATAGTATGGCTCATGTCCCCTGGTTTCAGCTCCATTCCTGAAAAATTCCCCCTTACAGTCAACCTTACAAGGCTCATGTTTCCCTATATGATCTTCATAGGACTCATGGCAATAGTTATGGGGGTGTTGAACTCCATGGGGCATTTTACAGCCCCTGCCCTGTCCCCTGTATTCTTCAATATTTCTATAATCCTTTCCATGTTTTTTCTGGTTCCCTTCATGGACGAGCCGGTCTATGCCCTGGCATGGGGTGTGCTTCTGGGAGGGGTGGTGCAGTTTGCCATTCAGGTACCAGTTCTCAAGAGATACGGTATGGGCTTGAGTCCATCCCTTGTATGGAGGGACCCTGCTATAAGAAGGATTTTTGTGCTCCTCGGTCCCGCGGTGGTCGGTGTGGGAGTGTATCAGTTGAATATATTTGTCATCATGAGGTTTGCCTCTGACCTTGCGGATGGCAGTGTATCCTATCTCTACTATGCCAGCAGACTTATGGAACTGCCCCTCGGTGTGTTCGGTGTGGCGGTCTCTACCGCGGTTCTGCCGAGTCTCTCGGAATGTGTTGCAAATAGGGACTGGACGGGTTTCAGGGAGTCCCTTTCCTTTGCCATGAGGATGGTAAATCTCGTTACCATACCCGCAACGATCGGTCTGGTGGTGCTGGGTCTGCCTGTGGTGGATATACTCTTCGGAAGGGGTGAGTTCACCATGTCCGCCACATTGAATACCGCCTATGCGCTGTACTTCTATGCAGTAGGACTTGTGCCTGTTGCGGTATCCAGGATACTCGTCTCAGTGTACTATTCACTCAGGGATACCATCACACCTGTCTGGACTGCGTTCCTCTCCTTCCTCTTCAACATACTGATGTGCCTTGTCCTTGTAGGACCCCTTGGGCATGGTGGACTGGCACTGGCTACCTCTCTGTCCTCCCTTCTGAACGCACTCCTTCTCTTTGTGATACTGAGAGCCAGGGTGGGAGGGGTGGATGGAAGAAGGGTACTTACTTCTGCATGGAGGTCGACCATGGCATCTGTAGCGATGGGGGCTATTGTCTACGGGGTCACACTCCTTGTAGACTGGCATACCATGGCAGTGCTTCCCAAGACCGCATTTACACTTGCCTGTGTGGGGATGGGTGTGGTGGTGTATGTTGCCCTGTGCGGGCTCTTCAGGGTAGAGGAATTACCATTTTTAAAGAATTTATTGAAGAAAGGATAAAAA
>WGFF01000342.1 GCA_015492355.1 Deltaproteobacteria bacterium | reverse complement strand
CTGTATCCTGAGGGAAACCCCTTTTGTAAAAGGGGTTTCCCTCAAACTCCCTTCCCCAAAACTTCTAATCTAAAGTTTTTTGGGAAAGGGGACAGGGGAAAACACTTTTTTACCAAAAAAGGGCGATAGCCCGGAGGGTTTTCCCCACAACAACTTAGCCCTCAATATCTACATACTTCAGGTCCGATTTGATGACCCATTACCAAATGTAAAGGCGGAGTTGAATCCCGGTGACCGAACCCTTTTAGAAGGCAGTGGTCCATCAAATCGTATAGATAAGCGATGAGAGTAAGATACCGCCTCTCCCTTTACAAGAAAGTCCTGCCCACGGTTAGGTACTCTGGAGGGGTACCAGGGTTAGAGCATGGTTAAAATGCCCTGCAGGGAACTTCCCTCCCTGGCTTCTCCTACCACAGACCATGGATCTCTGTATCACAGTAAGGGCATAGAGAGTCCTTTACGAGGTTTTTTGTAACTGCAAAACCGTATCTCTCTATGACCACCTTACCGCACCTGTAACAATAGGTCGACTCTCCAGGGTCTCCAGGGATATTGCCTGTATATACGTACCTCAACCCCTCTTCGAGTCCTATCTCCCTTGCCCTGTCTATTATCTCCCTGGGGGTACGTTTTATGTGGGTCATCTTGTATGCGGGATAGAAGGCACTTATATGCCACGGCATGTTTCTGTCTATCCTGTAGATCCACCTGGCTATATCCCTCAGTTCCTCCTCTGAGTCGTTGAGGGTGGGTATAACAAGGGTCGTTACCTCCACCCATATACCCATCTCCCGCATATACTCTATGGAATCCAGTACAGGCGAGAGCCTCGCACCACATATCTTTTTATAAAAATCCTCCTTGAAGGATTTTAGGTCCACATTGGCACCATCGAGTATGCCCTTGAGTTCGTCGAGGCATTCCTTTGTCATGTAGCCGTTTGTAACGAAGACGTTTTTGATTCCCCTATCTTTTGCAAGCCTTCCACAGTCCTGGGCGTATTCAAAGAAGATGGTCGGCTCTGTGTATGTATAGGATATGCTCGCACAGCCTGTCCTGTACGCCTCATCCACCACATCGTGAGCACTCACCACATCACCTATAATCCTCTTTTCGTCCTTTGGCATCTGGGATATATCGTAGTTCTGGCAGTGAAGGCACCTGAAGTTACATCCCACTGTCGCTATGGAATAGGAGCGGGAGCCGGGCTGGAAGTGGAAGAGGGGCTTTTTTTCAATGGGGTCTATATGGCGCGCTATAAGTCTTCCATAGACCAGGCTATAAAGTGTGCCGTCCCTGTTTTCTCTCACCCCGCATATACCCTTCTTGCCATTTGCTATCCTGCATCTGAAGGAGCAGAGATTACAGGTAACCTTTCTGTCCTGTTCCTTTGTATAGAGCCTTGCCTCTGTCATATCCATGGCACATTATATCACGGGATATTATCTCGTCCATATCACCCTCGCCATCTTGACATCAGAACTCCATTTGTATTCCACCCTGCCATGGAACGCCTTGCGGAGCATCTGACCTATCCTCTGGGCGAGTTTTTCGGTTGTGGTGGTTATCTCTATGGTATCGTCCTTCTGTTTTATCTCTATGATGCGGTTCAGTGGATTGTAGTACATGGATCGTTCTTCCTTGTTGCGCACAAGGTTTAGAATCTCCTCCTTGTGGTCCTTGATGAACTCACCCTGAATGGTTACAAAACCACCTGCGAAACCATCCCTTATCTTCTGACACGCTGGACACAGAACCTCTTTTGTGGGCCTTTCTGTTCTTTTCCGGAAACTCCATCTCTTGTTGTGGTATATGGCTCCACATCTCTTGCATATAGCCATGTCCTTGGGACCTATCTTTGGGATGTAGGGGTCCCCTTCTGTGTCTATCGCCTTCCTTGTGGTGCCACGTGAGAATCTTCTGGTGCCCTTCATCAATGACCTCCATCTTTCTTTGGATTTCTGGAAGAGGGTACAGGGAAGACCATTATCTTTAAAACCCCCTCAATCCACAAAACCCTTCCCGTTAATCCTCCTTCCTGAGAACACCCCACTGAGATTTATCTAACGGGATGAGGTGAGGTTGTTTTATATCAAAATATCCTTGTTATCTCATCCCTTTCAAAGGGTTTTAGGGTTTTGGTCTTTCCATCCTCCATTATCTTAACACCCCTTTTCCTTCCTGTAACCCTTCCTATGAACGATGCCCTTATGCCAGACCTTTCGAGCCCCTTTATTATCTTACCTGTGTCCATAGGGTGTACTGCCATAAGAAGCGAACCAGATGCTATGGCACCCATTATATCTATCCCCATGAAATCACATAGCCTTTTTGATTCAGGGATGAGGGGGATGAGGTCTTTTTCCACGAGTATGCCATAGCCCGATGCCATAGAGAGTTCATGCAGTGCTGTGGAGAGCCCACCTTCTGTTGGATCGTGCATGGCATGTATCCTGCCACATCTTATAGCAATCCTTGCATCCCTGAGCACACTTATACCGGGGTCTTTGACAAAATTCCTGCATCTGTTTATAAGACGACGGGGAAGATGTCCCTTGAGTTTATCATCCTTGAGTCGGGCTATTATGCTCGCTGCTTCAAGGGCTATACCCTTTGTGAGTATGAGATGGTCTCCTGGTCTTATACCTTTTGGTGATAGGAGTCCCTGTGGGTTTACCTCACCGAGCATCTGCCCTATGACTATCGGCCTGTCTATACCTGCTGTAACCTCTGTATGTCCACCACAGAAGGCGATATCTATGGACTCGCACACAGTGGATATTTCCTGGAATATCCTTTCCACATCCCTTATCCTCGCACCCTCTGGTACAAGCACTGTTGCAAGGAACCACTTCGGCACACCACCCATCACTGCTATATCATTGGCATTGATGTGTATCGTATATATACCTATATCCTCTGCAACGAATGTGATAGGGTCTGTCTTCGCAAGGAGATAGCCGGTTCCTCTTCTTATCACGGCAGAGTCCATACCGATGGAGGCACCTATTATAACCCCCTTGCCTCCTTTCACGTACCTTTTGAGCAGTCTGTCGAGCACCCTTATCGGTAGTTTGCCTGCGGGCAGACCGTGTTGTGCCTTTCGTCTTTTCATGTCAGAGAGTTTGCCCTTTCAGACCTTTTGGAATCGGTCTTTCAGTTTCTCGAGTACAAGGGGTAGGGTTGTGTATTCGAGTTCTTCTTCTGGCAAACGATGAGGCTGGAATGGACCATGCCTTCTCATGTACTCGCTTATATCGTTCGCTATCCTTCTTGTACTATCGAAGCTCGGATCGTCGAACATATCGTGTGGACCTATGAGTCTTCCATTGGATATCTGGAACCCAGCAGATATGACCCTTGGTGGACCATCAAAGCGTGTAGGATTTGCCTCGTAGAACGGTACAGGCATGAGTGGCCCAGAATGGGACCCCCTCATCCACCCCTCGACCAGATGGGGAAAAGAAAAGGGTTCCATCACCTCGCCCACCGCAGGGAAACCGGACTGACATCGTATGACCGCAACAGGGTCGTCCTTTCCCACGTACTTGCCTGCTATAAAGGAGAGTTTTTGTGTGGACATGACCGCTGCTATCTCTCCGTCTGTCTTTCTGTATACCGAGGATATGATATAACGGGATGAGGTCCCTATAAGGGCGAGCAGATAGTGCATCTCTTCAGGGCAGGAAAGGGTTATACATCTTCCTTCCTTTACATCCAGTACCCTGAAGGAGAAACCATCGCACATCTTGGGGTCTATTATAAGCCCTGCGGTATTGAATGGGTCTGCAAATATCCTGTATATGGGCAGGTTCCATGCACCAGGGGAGGTCTTGTCCGCCATGAATATAACCACAGGCTCACTCTTCCTTTCAACGAATTCCATCTCCGCAACACCCGGTCCCATTCCCTTGATGTTACCTGAGAAGGCATCACTCAGGATATCCTGACCCGCCCCGTAGAGTTTGAGTTCCTTTGCCACCTCCGTGCAGACAGAAAATACATTCCACGCAAGTTCGTGTATCTCCGTATTATCACAGCCCTTTGTGTGAGTGAGTATGAGTTCAAGGTCATCCCCGCACCTGAGGACATGGAAGTCCACTATCGTCCCATTCTCCTTTGCGTGGTTCAGTTTGTCCTTGGCTGTATCGAGGATATCTGGATGACTGCTTACATGGCCGACAAATCCACCGATGTCAGCCTTTATTACACTGAGTGTAAGTCTTGACTCCTCTGCCATGGGTACCTCTCCTTGGGTTTAAGATTGTTGAAAAAACTATGGTCCCCATATATTCTACTTAAGGAAAAAGATATTACAAGGGTCAAGAGAGGCTGATAGGATATGGAAGCAGAAAACAGACTCTATCCTTCAGAGCGGGTCTACGTTTGTAACAACAAAACACAGTCGCTGTAAGCCAAGCCCACTTCACCTTGATTCTTTATAATAGCCTCGACAGGAAAAGACCTTATGATTTTTTAGAGTTAAGAGGCTGGTTGCTCCTTCACAAGCCTTTCTTTCTCCTTTACAAAAGCCTCCTTCCCTGCCTGGTACGCCCTTTTAAGGTCGTCCTTTCGTTCCTGGACCACCTGTTTTATCCTCTCCAGTCGTCTTTCCACATTCTCCTTGATCTCATCACATCTGTCCTTTGCCCAGTCCTCCACATCTTCCACCTCTTCCCTGATCTTTCTTCGTGTCTCCTTGCCTGAATAAGGCGTAAGAAGCATCGTAACACCCGCACCCACCAGTCCACCCAGCACAAAGGCAAAGAGTATATCCATATTTGAGCTACTGTGTGCCATCATTACCCCCCTTTCTATCCTTTTTTAAATGTTTGAAGAAATATTCCATCCCTGCGATAAAACCCACAAGACCTATGACAGGACCCTTAAGATGCCCCGCTATTATATCGGTAACGTCAATAAGCCTCTCCACCCGCTCCCTGAACCTCTGTATGGTCTTCCCAGCGCCCTTCAGCTCACCTTCTGTATCCCGAAGAATGGTGTTCAAGGTTTCGGCGGTCTGCTTTATCTGTAACACCGTCGGTATGAGATACACAACCAGGAGAAAGAATGCCAGGGCTATGAGAAAAAGGGATATATCCGTAAGGGTTACTTCAAGGATCATGGGCATCCACCTATCTTTAGAATAACCCATAAAAGTGGTCTGTCAAGTGATGGTATGTGTGGAGGGGATTTTTCAGGAAGCCCCGAGCCTGCAAAAGGCGGGGTTTTACACCTTAAAGCGGGCTCTCACCCACAAGCCCGCATGACCATGGCATCTCAGGGATTGAGGGACAAAACCTTCATATAATGAAAGGTAATGGGTCATCAAATCGGACCCGAATCTTTGTTGTGGGGAAAACCCTCCGGGCTATCGCCCTTTTTTGTAAAAAAGGGTTTTCCCTCAGTATTTAGTCCGCAAAAGATACCCATTACCTAATGAAAATACCTTTTAGAGATTGAAAAGACCCTTTCAGGTACCTATCCTCAGGTTTCCTACAAGCCCCTGGACCCTCCTTTTCATCTCCATCGCAAATGGGTCCCTTCTTGCAAGTGCCCTCTCTATGATATCGAGACTATCATAGAATACATCCCATGCCCTCTTTTCCCTCTCGTATACACCCCTGAGTCCATCCCCTACGGTTACCTCATCCATAGCCCTTCTTATCCTTCTGGTCCCGATAGTTACAAGCTCCACCCCTTCCTGTCCATCCTTTGAGAAAAGCTCCGCCCCCTTGAGGGCAAGGCGAAGACAGGCGACATTGAAGGGCAGGGGGCTTACAAAACTACCTGTAAAGGGGTCTATCACATCCTTTATGCTCTTCATATCCCATGGCAGTATAGCCGAGTAGTGGGAAAAGAATATGACCCTCTCGTAATCACCCACGAGTTTTCCGATGGAGGCGGTCTTTATTGCCTCCTGGGCGAATGTATGCTTATCGTGCCTCATGAAGAATCCATCCTTGTGGATGTATCTGAGAAGGGGTTTTTTGTTGCTGGAATCGAAGAGTACGGATAAAAGGTATGCCTGATCCTCTGCCCTGTTTATGAATGTGGGTGTGAAGGGACGGTATGTTCTGAGGGCAGGGATGAGTATACCAGTGGTACCACCTGTTATGTGGATACGATGTATGCAGCTCTCCCTGCCATTTATAAAGGTACCATCATAGCGTGTCATCATCTCCGATACCGTGGATAGTGCCTGTGGGACAGCACTGCAGAAAAGGGCCCTCTCCCCTCTGAACGGCGGGGATGGATAGGTTACATCAGGTGTGAAGAGAGACCTTTCTATATCCCTTTCGTTTACGAGTGCACCTGCAAGCATACCGAGATAGACCGGTCTACCATCGCAATCCACACCTTCTGCACCCCACAGAGGGGTTGTAAGGTGCTGGAAGGCTGTCATGCCTGTTTCTTCGAGGAGCCTTTCCTGCGGGAAGACCTGATCGAGGTCTATCTTGAAGGTTGCCTTTATGGCAGGGTCAACAAACACGTTCCACAGGCGGGCAACAGCCTTGAGAAAGGAATAATGCCTTCCGTATCTACCGTCCACACCGAAGACCTCACCGAGGCTCGATGTATCCACATCATCACCGATATACCTCCTTACAACAGGTACGAGCACCTCATCTACAAGCCTCCTTGTGTCAGCCTCTGTAAAGATATACACATCAAGGGTTTTAAGCCCTTTTACCTCCCTGAGCCTATTCCCTATGTATTCCCTTGCCATATCCTGTAGTCCCCTGTGGGTTACGGACACAGAGAGTATGCAGGTGAGTCTACCCTTTCCCTTTACAGTACCCCTTTTCCTTTCGTATTCCAGAGCCTCCACCAGATGGGAAAGTCCGTAGATTATCTCATCCTTCTCGAACTCAACACCCATCTGTACAGGATGGTCATACCAGTAGAGCTGATCCTCTCCCTCCACCACCTTTTTTATCCTCTCTCTCATCCCCCGCTCCAGAAAGAGGCTATCCAGGTCCCTTCCATGGGGAGGAACGGTAAGGAGTACATTGGCAGTAAAAAGCACTTCTCTAAGTACATCCTTTATGGGGTCCTTGTTTAGCCCTGTAATCCTTATCCTCCGCCTCATCCTGAGTTCCTCTTCCCTCTGGTCTCTGTCCTCGAGTATACCCACTGCCTCTGGATGAAAGATACCCCAGAAATCCTCATGGCAGGGAATGACACCTCCCTTAAGGAGCCTTTCCACCCTTCCTGCGTTCCCGTCCATACTGCAAAATCTGACAAATTCATCCACAAGAAGCGGATAAACATCCCTGTAAAAGGATGCCACATCCCTGAAAGAAGGGTCTTTCCATACCCTGTCCATGTATTCGAGTGCTTCTTTACGGAGGGGGGTTTCCTTATGGCAGAGCCCTATAAGGAAGGCTGAATTGATATTTCTGAGTACAGATACCTTGTCTGTACCCTCTGGTTTGAAAAGGCGTGGAATATCTATACCACATCCCTTTATGAGAAGGTCTATGATGGCTCCAAGGTGTGTGTTCGCCTTAAAGTCTTGCAAGGACCCCTCTGTTGACCTCCTTTACCTTTTCATCACCCTCAAGCACCTCCACGAGCTTGAAGGCGAATTCCAT
>WGFF01000341.1 GCA_015492355.1 Deltaproteobacteria bacterium | reverse complement strand
GTTTCCCTCAGTCCATGCACCCAGAAGGTCGATGTGCGGGGATGGGTGGATATGGAGCCCTGGTATTCATCTTGAGGTCAAGATGGATAACCCCTCTTACATAAAGGGTTTTCTGCGAATAGGTACTCAAAAAACTTGACTCAGAGGGATTAAAACTGTAATCTATTAATCTACTTTTTTTATCTCTATGCGGGGAAACCCCTTTGCAAAGACCTTTCCCCGCAGACCCCTTCCAGGAACATCGTTTTGATATGGGACTCAAGACGTTTGAAAAGGGTATACATCCCGACTACAACAAGTATCTTACTGCCTCCAAGGCTGTAAGGAGGGCTGGCATCCCTTCTACAGTGTACATACCACTGCGCCAGCATACAGGTGCACCCTGTCAGCCCCTGGTCAAAAGGGGTGACGTGGTGGAAGAAGGGCAGAAGATAGGGGATGTGGATGCCTTTGTATCCGCACCGGTACATGCGAGCATAAGTGGAAAGGTCAAGGATATAGACCTCTTCCCACATCCAGCGGGTGGAAGTGTGCCCACGGTTGTAATAGAGGGAAATGGTGAGGAGAAGGTATGGAAGAAAGAAAACGTAGAGGTGGATGTGCTCGATCCCGATACTGTAAGGCGGATTGTACGTGAGGCTGGTATTGTGGGCATGGGCGGGGCAGGCTTTCCCACCTCTGTGAAGCTTTCACCACCGAAGGACAGGGTCATAGATACCGTTATACTCAACGGCTGTGAGTGCGAGCCCTATCTCACCGCAGACCACAGGCTCATGGTGGAGGAGCCAGAGGGGATAGTGGAAGGGCTCAGGATAATCATGAAGACAGTGGGCGCCAGAAAGGGAGTTATAGGCATAGAGGACAACAAACCCGATGCCATAGAGGCACTATCTGATGTGTTGAAAAGGGTTCAAGAGGCGGTAGAGATAGTTGCCCTTGAGACCAAGTATCCCCAGGGGGCAGAAAAGATGCTCATAAGGGCGATACTCAGTAGAAGGGTACCACCTGGCAAACTGCCGCACGATGTGGGTGTGGTTGTAAATAACGTCGGAACCGCACTCGCCATTTACGAGGCACTGGTCTACAAAAAGCCCCTCATAGAGAGGGTCGTTACAGTGAGCGGGAATGGGGTGGTTGAACCATCGAACCTCAGGGTACGTGTTGGTACAACATTCCAGAATGCAATAGAGCAGTGCGGGGGCATAAAGAAGGATGGAGAGATGGTTGTACTGAACGGTGGACCCATGATGGGTATATCCCAGAGAACAACAGAGGTGCCTGTTACAAAGGGCACATCTGGTATAACCGTACTCTCTGCTGAGGAGATAAAACCCACTGAATATGGACCCTGCATAAGATGTGCAAGCTGTGTAGAGGTCTGTCCCATGGGGCTTGTGCCATTCAGGATAGCGGATATGGGCAGGCTCTTTATGGTCTCTGGATTCGGTGACTGGGGAGGTATGAACTGCATAGAGTGTGGATGCTGTTCCTTTATATGTCCAGCCAAGAGACCCCTCCTTCAGTGGATAAGGATAGGAAAATTGAAATTCCGTGAGGAAGAAAAGGGGGTTGCTGCGTGATACCATTTCCTCCAGTGGGGATGGTATTCCGCAGATGGACACCTGTGAGCGGACCAGATCTGGACACGGCACTGTAGACAGTCCCTTGGTCTGTTTCTCATCAAATCCCCTTGAAGAGTTCGTACCCTATGGAAGAGAAAGGAAAAAAGGATAATCAACCTCTTAAAAAGGACGCACCCAGGGCAGGTGACAAGCCCACTGCACCTGAGATAGTTGTATCCTCATCCCCCCATATACTTACGGATGAAAACATCCACAGGATAATGCACTCTGTTATAGTTGCCCTCACCCCTGCGGTGCTTACGAGTGTGTATTTCTTCGGTCTGAGGGCAGTGGTTCTACTCTGTGTATGTGTGGGTACATCCCTCATAACAGAGTATGTATTCCAGAGGATAAGAGGGATGCCAACGACCCTCTCTGATGGCAGTGCCATCATCACGGGTATGCTCCTTGCGCTTACCCTTCCACCTGCCTTTCCCATCTTCGGTGCTATACTCGGCAGTGTCTTTGCCATTGCAATAGGCAAACAGATATTCGGTGGACTGGGCTATAATATATTCAATCCAGCCCTCCTTGGCAGGGCGTTTCTACAGGCTACATATCCCGTGCTCATAACCACATGGACAGAGCCACTCACAAAGGCAGGCAGTGTGGATGCGGTATCCGCAGCCACTCCCCTTGCACTCATGAAGTTCGAGGGCAGGATGGTAGCGCATCTCGATCTTTTCTTCGGCAATGTTGCAGGCTCCCTCGGGGAGACATCAGCCATTGCCATACTCATAGGTGGCTTGTACCTGAAATACAGAGGCTATATCAACTGGAGGCTCCCTCTGGGATATCTCGGCTCGATGGCGTTCTTTGGGGGTATATTCTGGCTCATGGACCCTGCCAGCTATCCTGACCCTCTCTTCCACATACTGGCAGGTGGTGCTATGCTCGGGGCATGGTTCATGGTTACTGATATGGTTACATCACCGGTTACACCCACTGGACAGTGGATATTTACCATAGGGGCTGGATTCCTTGCTGTTATAATACGTCTCTTCGGGGGACTGCCAGAAGGGGTCATGTACTCCATACTCCTTATGAATGCAACAGTGCCACTGCTCAACAGGCTTACAAGACCAAAGATATTCGGCGAGGGTGGAAGGTGAGTTTTAAGGATACATCACTGGGTATGCTCTCAGTCCTCTCACTCACCGCAGTGGTGGTGGGTGGTATACTGGCTGGCTTCTATCAACTGGTCTATCCAAAGATAGAGGCTAACAGGCTCGCAGAGGAAAGGAGGGCTATCTTCAGTGTGCTCCAGGGTGCAACGGACTATGAGACCATGGTGAAGACCATAGATACAGAGAAGGGTGAGGAGGAGATAAAGATATTCAAGGGACTCGATGGAGAGGGAAGGGTTGTGGGATACGCCTTCATCGCAGAGGGTCCTGGGTTTGCAGCGGTGATAAAGATGATGGTGGGGCTTAACATAAACAGGGAGACCCTTACAGGACTCAGGGTGATAGAACAGATAGAGACCCCGGGGCTCGGAAGCAAGATAGCAGAGGAGAAGTTCGAGGGGCAGTTTCGTGGACTTGCCATAAAGCCCAGAATAGAGTATGTTAAGAACAAAAAACCCGAGAAGAAAAACCAGATACAGGCGATAACAGGCGCCACCATATCGAGCAGGGCAGTTGTGGATGCCATAAACAACAGGATAAAGATAGTGCTTAAGATACTGGAGGATATGGAATAATATGGCTGGTTCAGGGACGATACTCAAGGAGTTCAAAAAGGGGCTCTGGGCTGAGAACCCGGTAATCAAGATGCTACTGGGTATGTGTCCAGCCCTTGCGGTTACCAACTCCGCAACGAACGGCTTTGCCATGGGCATGGCAACGACCTTTGTGGTCATATCATCGAGCACCATGGTCTCTCTCATACGGAGGATAGTACCCAGACAGGTAAGGATACCCACATATATAGTCATAATAGCAGGGTTCGTAACCCTTGCGGACCTGTTCTTGAAGGCTCAGTTCCCTGTCATATCCAAGGCACTCGGTCCCTATGTACCGCTCATAGTTGTGAACTGTCTCATAATGGGCAGGGCAGAGTTCTTTGCCTCAAGACATCCACTCTTCCCAGCCATAATGGATGCACTCGGTATGGGGCTTGGATTTACAGGGGTGCTCGTTGTGCTCGGTGGCATAAGGGAGATTCTCGGCTCAGGCAGTATCTTCGGGGTCGTCTTCATGACCGAGGAGGTCTTTACACCATGGGTGGTGATGATACTGCCCGCAGGTGCCTTCCTTACACTCGGGCTACTCATAGGCATAATAAACTACGCCTCGCAGAGAAGGGAGAGTACGTGATATGAAACCCCTTATGATTTTCATATCCGCTGCAGTCGTAAACAACCTTGTACTTGCGTACTTTCTCGGTATATGTCCGTTCCTGGGCGTTTCAAAGAGGCTCGATACAGCACTCAACATGGGATTCGCAACCACCTTTGTCATGACCCTTACAGCGGTCATAACGTGGCTCATAAATACACATATACTCATAAGGTTCGATCTCCCCTTCCTCCAGTACGTTGCATTCATCATAACCATAGCATCCCTCGTCCAGCTCGTGGAGATGTTCATAAGGAAGACGAGCCCACCACTTTACAGGAGCCTCGGTATATTCCTCCCCCTTATAACCACCAATTGCTCCATACTCGGGCTTGCCCTTTTCGAAGCCCTGAGGGAGTATACGTTTATAGAGAGTCTGTTCTTCGGTCTCGGTGGTGGTGCAGGGTTCACCCTTGCGCTCGTGCTCATGGCGGGTATACGTGAGGAGCTCGAATTTGCGGATGTACCAGAATCACTCAAGGGCGCACCAATGACACTCCTTGTGGCTGGTATGCTCGCCCTTGCCTTCATGGGCTTTGCAGGTTTGCTCACGGTATGATATAATGCTGGCTAATCCTTTGTGAGGACTTCCCCCTAACCACTCCAGGGGTTTTTAAGCCCGGTCTTTTATAAAGGGGGATGAGGAGGGGAGGTTCTCTCTGTAAACATAAAGATCTTCTCCCTTCCAGAAAGGAGAACCATATATGGACAGTGCGGTTTTTATATCCGTTATTGCAATGGGTGGTCTGGGGATATTCTTTGCCCTGTTTCTTGTCATTGCTGATAAGAGGTTGAGGGTTGAGGAGGACCCACTCGTTGGCAGGCTCCTTGAGGTACTCCCGCAGACCAACTGCGGTGCCTGCGGTTATGCAGGGTGTCTTCAGCTCGCAGAGAAGCTCGCCCTCCACGAGGTGGCTGTGAATGCCTGTACCGCAGGTGGTCAGGAGGTCACTGACATGGTTGCGGAGATACTCGGGGTGGAGTCTGTGGAGGCACAGGCACTCAAGGCAGTGGTTCTCTGCAGGGGTGGAGACAGGGAGGCTGTAAGGACCGTAAGATACAGGGGCGACAGGACATGTCTTGCAGCGGAGCTTTCAGGCGGAGAGAAGGCGTGTGGTTACGGATGCCACGGGTACGGGGATTGTGTGAGGGCGTGCAGGTTCGATGCAATGGCAATGAATGACAACGGATTGCCTGTTGTGTTCTATGACAAGTGCGTGGGATGTGGTGCCTGTGCAAGGGCATGTCCGAGGGATATTATAGAGATGCACCCAGTGGATAGAAAACTCTTCGTCTACTGCAAGAACAAGGACAAGGGAGCGAAGGCAAGAAAGGTATGCAAGGTTGCGTGTGTTGCCTGCACCCTGTGCGTTAAGGACTGCAAGGTCGAGGGTGGTATAACCATGAAGGACAACCTTGCCACCATAAACTATGAACTCTGTCCACAAACGGATGAACCTACAAAGAGATGTCCCACAAAATGTATCCTCTTTGGTGAAGAGGAGAAGATGACCAGGGAGGACTTCTATGCATCCAGGATAAAACAGGCATCGTAGGGTCAGCATCCTTTAAAGAAACCATTTAAAAATACTAATCTTTTTTTAATGAATTTTTAATGCTTTCCTGTTATCATAGGAAGATGGGTAGACTATCAGCAGGGGAGGTCAGGATGTCAGGTAAACGGGTCTTTTATCTTCTCATAGTGGCACTCTTTGTCATATCCTGCCAGGGCAGGGAGGCCATCGATCCTGCAGAACTCAGGGGGGGAGAGACCAGACCCACCCTGTCTCCTGTATACTTTACCGGTAAGGCAGGGCGAGCCTACGAGATTGCAAAGGAGATTCCAGAGATACTGGACAGTCTTTACTGCTTCTGTGAGTGCAAGGAGAATTTTGGTCACAAGAGCCTTCTTACATGCTATGTGGATCAGCATGCCCTTCACTGTGATATCTGTCAGGACGAAGCCCTCGTGGCTTATGACCTGTACAAAGAGGGAAAGGATGTGGTCTCCATAAGAAGGGCAGTGGATAGGAGGTTTTCGCGCTGAAGGGGGATAGGGTCTTCCTGAAATCTCCTAAAAGGAACGGTGGTTCGTGAAGGGTAATAGCCTTGCCATAGTCTTTGGTGTTATAGGGCTCGTGGGGGTTTTTGGTGTAGGAGGGTATTATCTCGGCTTGAAGTCAACGGAAAGACCCCAGAGGGGTGGTACGTACACCGGCTCTGTGGTGGATGGTTTCAATAGGGGTGAGGATGCGGAGATAGAGATGCTCAAGAGAAAACTCAGAGAGAATCCAGACGATGCACGGCTTGTCGCCTATATAGGTGATCTTTACTTCGATCGCAGGCAGTTTGCCAAAGCCATAGACTACTACAAGCGGGCTATAGAGCTTAACCCTGATGATGTGGATTCGTACAATGACCTTGGGCTTTCCAACCACTATCTGGGTAATTCCGTGGAAGGGCTCAGGTTTGTCGAAGAGGGGATAAAGAAGAATCCCTACTACCAGAGGATATGGCTCACAAAGGGTTTTATACTTGCCTTCGGCATGGGCAATCTTGAGAAGGCAAGGGAGGCATGGGAGAAGGCAGTTGCAATCGATCCAGAAACACAGGTGGGCAGGGCTGCAAAGGAGTATCTTGCCCAGTTCGAGAACAGATAAAAAACCATGGCAGACAGGGTTGGCGAGGTATCTGTGGATGTAGAAGGTAGATGGTACAGAGCCATCGGCTCAAGGATATGGGCTCTTTTTAACTCTCTTAAGCTTACAATCTTTGTCCTCATATCCCTTGCCCTCGTCTCCATTATAGGTACTGTTATACAGCAGAACCAGCCTGTGGAGACCTATCTTTCGGAGTACGGGGAGAGATGGACGAGGATCATATTCCTCCTCAGGCTGAATGATATGTACCACTCCTGGTGGTTCCTTTTACTCCTCACACTGCTCGTTCTGAACGTGGTTGTATGCACCATAGAGAGGTTTCCCCCGAAGTGGAAAGCCCTGCTCAAAGAGAACAAGGGTACTGCAAAACCAGAGATAATAGAGAGGCTCTCAAACAAGGATGTATTTACAGTGGATGCCCAGCCCGCAGAGGTCAAGGCAAGACTCCTCGGTATATTCAAAAAGAGGAGGTACAGGGTCAGGACCTTTGAGGAGAAGGATGGGGTTTCCATCTATGCATGGAAGGGTATATCAGGGCGTTTCGGTGCGGATGTAACGCATGTAAGCCTCCTTGTGATACTCCTCGGTGCGATTATAGGGAACATATACGGCTACAATGATTTCAGGATAGTGTACGAAGGGGGCAGTATGAGTGTACCCCAGGCAGACTTTCAGTTGAGGCTGGACAGGTTTTGGATAGACTACTACGATACAGGACAGATAAAGCAGTACAACTCCCTTCTCACTGTTATAGAGGACGGAAAGGAGGTCTTCAAGAAACATATATGGGTGAACGAACCGCTCCTCTACAAGGGGATACGTTTTTATCAGAGCAGTTACGGTATGGCATGGGACAGGGTCAAGGAGGCACAGGTTGCCCTTAAGAGGAAGGACAGGGAAGAGCTCGATCCACCTGTTACGATAAAATGGGGAGAACTCAAGAAGATACCCGACAGTGAATACTCCGTGAGGATTGTGGGGTATGTGGCAGACTTTGCCTTTGACGAGAGGACAAAGACGGTCTTCTCCAAATCCGCTGATGCAAACAACCCTGCACTCAAGGTAGAGGTCTACAGGGGGGATGAACTCGTCTCCACACCGTGGCTCTTTTTCAAGTACCCTGGGCTTTTCTCCACCATACCTGATTCAGGTGATGATATAGTGTTCACTGCCTTTCGTCCCACCCTCTTCTCTGGCATATCCATAAACAAGGACCCTGGAACAAACATAGTGTGGCTTGGAACCGGTATTATGGGGCTCGGTTTTATACTCGCCTTCTTCGTGCACCACAGGAGGGTGTGGGTTAGCGTGAGGGATGCGAGGAATTCATCGGAGATACGTATAGGTGGCACCGTGAACAAGGACAGGTTCACCTTCGAAAGGGAGTTTGAGGAACTCCTCAAGGAGATAAAAGCCACACTGCCTGCAACCGGGAAAGGGGAGGTAGGAAGATGATACTCAGTCTTCTGTTCTTTACATTCTCTCTTGCCTTCTACTGTATTACAGCGGTCTTTTATATCCTTTACTGGCTCTTCAAGAAGAGATGGATAGGGCAGATAGCAACCTCTATGGCATATATAGCCCTTCTCTCTACCACCATGATACTCATCACAAGGGCTGGAGAGTCAGGGCACGCACCCTTTTCGAACCTCTATGAGTCCATGATCCTATTTGTCTGGATAACTAACATAGGATACCTCATAATGGAACACAAGTACAGGTACAGGGTCATGGGTGCGTTCGTCATGATAATAGAGGTTATTGCCATGCTTTCCACATCCCTTCTACCCTACAGGTTCAAGAGTGTGGAACCGCTCAATCCTGCGCTCCAGAGCAAGTGGAAGTGGCTCGTATCCCTTCTTGAGCCAGTTGGGATGGAGAAATACGCCATAGGATGGCTCGACTTCCATGTGTTTACCACCTTTGTGGGATACGCAGCCTTTGCCATATCCTTCGGCTTGAGCATAATGTATCTCATAAAGAGCAGATACGAGTCAGATGGCATAAGGAACATACTCGTTGAGAGGTTCCCTGACTCAAGGATACTCGATGAGCTCAGCTACAAGAGCATCGCCTGGGGGTTCCCGTTCCTTGCTGTAGGCATCGTATCAGGTGCTATATGGGCAAACAACACGTGGGGTGCCTACTGGAGCTGGGACCCGAAAGAGACCTGGTCGCTCATAACGTGGTTCGTGTACGCAGCCTATCTCCATGCAAGGATTACAAGGGGCTGGAGTGGAAAGAGGGCTGCGTATCTGTCGATCGTGGGTTTCCTCTGCGTTATATTCCTGTACTGGGGGGTGAGTTTCATACTTCCTGGACTCCATGCCTATGCATAAGAGTATGGTAGAGGTACATACAGATAATGACGAGGAGAGGGGCGAGGGAGGGCTTTCAAGGGGTGTGGTTGCCGGTATAGTGGTGGCGATTATAGCCATCGTTACCCTATTGGTGCTCACGCAGAAGAGAAAATTCGAACCCGTTGTTGCTGGCACACAGGCAATAGACTTTACCCTTCCTGACCTTGATGGCAGAGAGGTGAGTCTTAAGGACTACCGCGGTAAGGTGGTGTTCCTTAACTTCTGGGCGACATGGTGTAAACCCTGTGAGGACGAGATGCCGTCCATGCAGTCACTCTACAACGCCCTGAAGGACAAGCCCTTCGAGATACTCGCTGTGAGTGTGGACTCAGAAGGTCCTGAGGTGGTGCGGAAGTTCGTGGAGAGATACAACCTCACCTTCCCTGTGCTCCATGACCGCAGGGGCAGGGTGAAGGAGGAGTACAAGACCACGGGTGTGCCAGAGACGTTCATAATAGACCAGAACGGTGTGATAGCCGAAAAGATATGGGGTCCGAGGGACTGGTCGAACCATACAAACATAGGTGTTATACTCGACCTCCTTGAGAATGGACCCAGGAACCCAGAGGATTATAAAAGATAAGAGGGTTTAAACCCCATGGAGACCCTGTCCATGGGATCTGGTGGGGCTTGTAAGAGCCATGGGTCTTTAAGGAAGCACAGGGGCTTAACCCACAGATAGATTAAAAGTTTTGGGGAAGGGAGTTTGAGGGAAACCCCTTTTACAAAAGGGGTTTCCCTCAGTATAAAGGAGACCATGACACAGGATGTTTCCATACCTCTTGCCTTCCTTGGGGGGATATTATCCTTCATCTCTCCATGTGTACTCCCCCTTGTGCCATCGTATATCTCGTTTGTAACGGGCATATCCTTCGAGGAGCTCACAAGTGAAGAGGGCACGAAGAGATTGAAAAGGGTCATAATGTACAACTCCCTTATGTTCATCCTCGGCTTTTCCACCGTATTCGTTGTGATACTCGGCTCCTCAGCCCAGCTCTTCGGACAGATATTCATGGAATATCAGGATGTGATAAGGAAGATAGGTGGAATAGTCATAATACTCCTCGGCATCCATATAATAGGCATTATAAATATAGGCATACTCCAGAGGGACAAAAGGCTTCATTTCTTCAGGGAAAAGCCCGCAGGTCTTCTCGGTTCATTCCTTGTTGGTATAGGCTTTGCCGCTGGATGGACACCGTGTATAGGTCCCATTCTGTCGGCTATATTCACTGTTGCAGCCACATCTCCAAATCCCTTCTCCGGCATCATACTCTTTGTTGCCTATTCCCTGGGGCTTGCCATACCCTTTTTCCTTACCTCCCTCGGTATCAACACATTTCTTAAGCATTTCAACAGGTTGAAAAGACACATGAGGACTGTCTCCATAGTAACCGGTGTCTTTCTCATATTGACAGGGGTCTTGATATTCACGAACTCTTTTGCTATAATAGCAGGGTATCTGAACTCCTTTATTCCAAGCCTTAGTTAAAATCTCAACCCTTTCAAGTGGGGCTTATGACGAAGCTTATCGTTGAGTTCTATGCAAGGAAGGACTGTTGCCTCTGCAAGGAGGTGAAGGAGATAATCGGGAGGGTAAAGCGCGATATACCCTTCCAGTTCAAGGAGGTGGACATTACCTCCTGTGAGGACCTCTTCAGGAGATACAAGGAGGATATACCCACTATATTCATAAACGGGAAAAAGGC
>WGFF01000340.1 GCA_015492355.1 Deltaproteobacteria bacterium | reverse complement strand
GAGTGCGACTTCACCAGATGCAATGGGGAGAGGAGGATACGCCTGTACTCCAAGTTCTACGACCCACCAGGGGATGCGAAGCCAGACTGGGAGATAGTGAGCATGTTCTCAAAGAAGATGGGTTTCGATGGCTATGACTGGAAGGAATCCAACGATGTGTTCGAGGAGAGTTGCAGGTTCAGCAGGGGTGCAAGGACAGACTACAACGTCCTCCGTACCGTTGCAAGACGCAAGGGTATAAAGGCGCATGACCTTCTGAGGGGCTACGGCACCCAGGGGCTACAGTGTCCACTCCTCCTTTTCGGGGACAGAATAGTGGAGACCAAGAGGCTCCATGACTGGCAGAGGAAGGACATACCTGATACAGGTCCAGAGGGGGTTACCATAGTGAACAAGGCGATCTCCGCATTCAAATCCCACACCGGTAAACTCAACTTCATGAAGACACCGTGGGAGATATGGAGCGATTTCTACGATTTCATGAGACCAAAGGATGATGAGCTGTGGATATCCAACGGGCGTATAAACGAGATATGGCAGTCGGGCTTTGACGATGTGGAAAGGAGACCGTACATACAACAGCGCTGGCCCATGAATTTTATGGAGATACACCCTGATGATGCAAAGAGGCGTGGTATAGAGTCCGGGGACCTTGTGATGATCGAATCTGATCGTGTACCTGTACAGAAGGATTTTAACCTCGGGGTCAAACCTGATGATATGTGGTTCAGCGGGCTCATGAAGCGAGGGCATATAAAACTCGTAAGGGGACAGTTCTCCGCTGTTGCCATAGTGACACCAGCCATAAAGAAGGGTGTGGTGTTTGTCAACCATCTGGACAAAAAACAGCCCTACAATGCCATTGCCCCGAGGGTACCTGATCCCATGACCATGAACTACCGTTACAAGATAGCCTCGGGCAGGGTAAGAAAGATAGGCGAGTCCCCATACAAAAAGACCTTCTCACAGATGTCCTTTGCAAGGAGGGATGTAGTATAAGGACCGGTGTTTTTTGAAGTGGGTTCGGGGGAAACCTTTTGCAAGAAGGTTCCCCCGCCATATATCTTTATCAACCAGAAAAGGAGAGGCAATGTCAGGTCCTGGTGTGGTCGATCGAAGGATGGTCATAGATACCCTGTGTTCCATCCTGGAAAGGGACAACTCCCTTCTCAGGTGCCGTGTAGTACGTGCCATCGAGAGGATAGGGGTTGTGGATGATGAGGTAAAGAGAAGGCTCATCTCCCTGCTCCAAGACCCTGACCCTGATGTAAGGATGGATACCGCCCTTGTACTGGGACGTATGAGGATAAAGGAGGCGGTAGAACCATTGATAGGTCTTCTGGACACAGACCCGGATGGTGAGGTGCGCATACAGGCAGTGGATGCGCTCGTAAGGATAGGCGACAGAAGGATAGTCGATGTACTCATAAGGTATCTGAAGGATGATGGAGGGGTGGAGTACGATGATACAGGGGATGACATGGGGTTTTATTCCTTCTGGGAGATACAGACCAGGGCTTTGAAGGCACTCGGCGGGTTGAGGGACGAGAGGGCGGTTGAGCCTGTATGCGAGCTCTTGATGGATGAGGAATGCGAGGATGTGCATGAACTCGGCTTTAAGGTCCTTGCCCAGCTGAATACTACCAGGGCAAGGGAGTTTCTCCTGAGCAGGTTCAAGAAGGGCGGAAGGCTTACGAGACGAAGGATTGCAAAGGCACTCGTTGAACTCAGAGATGATGACAGGGAACCTCCACAGGAGATGGTCACAGCCCTCACATCCGCACTCCTGGATAAAGACCCCTGGGTACGCATCTATTCTGCAAGGGCACTCGGTGAGATTGGAGGCACACTCCCGCAGGTGGTAGTACCGCTCACCATGCTCCTTTCTGATCCGGACAGGAAGGTGAGAAAGGAGGTCTCCTCTGTGCTCGGAAGGATAGGGGGTAGAGAGGTCGTAGAAAGGCTTGTATCCCTTCTCGACGAGCCTGATACGTCCCTTAAGAAAAGGGTTGTCTGTGTGCTCGGTGATATAGGGGATACAGGTGATGGAACAGTCACAGAGAGGCTTGAAGGGTTTTTAGAAACAGAGGATTGTGAACTTCTCTTCTGTGTGGTGGATGCCCTTGGAAAGATTGCAAGCCCTGGATGTGCAGAAAGGATAGCACGTATACTCGAAAGAAAGGACATGGAGGTGGATGTCCGCATACAGTGTGCGTGGGCACTCGGAAGGATACTGAAGAACAGGGGTTGTATCGAGGAGGATAGGGATGATGGTGAGGAACCAGATGGTCCAGACCCGGTGGATGTACTCGAAAGATCCGTATTCGATGATAACGAAAGGCTCTCCTTTGCATCACTTACCTCTCTTATGAAGATAGACAGGGTGCGTTGCAGGGAGATCCTCAGGGGTATAATCGAGGACTGGAGAAAAGAGGACGATGGGGTGGTAAAAAGAGATGTTCCTGTTGAAAAAGAGAACAAGGTGGAAACACCCTTGGAATCATCCACAGACGACAAGACCGCATATACCGTACCCACATCGACCATTGCATCCATGATGGCAAAAACTATGGTGGAAGAGGATGAACCATCCTCAGGGATGCCACGGATAAGACATCTCAAGGTGATAGCGGTGAAGGTCCTCGGTGAGATGGAGGAGTACGATAGGGATACGATAGACCTCCTCCTGGATGCGCTCAGGAGGACGGATGACAGCGATCTCAAAAGGGAGATACTCCTGTTTCTCGGCTCTACAGGTGATGCAAGGGTGGTAGATTCCATTGTAGATGCCCTCGATTCGGATGACTACATGGTACGCCTGTCAGCCCTCGAGGCACTCAAGGGTCTTGCAGATTCCACAGTGGATGGTCTGGGGCGTGTGGTGGGATTACTTGACGATCCTGATCCGTTGGTACGCATGCGTTCGTTGCAGATACTTTCATCGAGTAGATATACAGCACTGTCAGAGTATCTCCCTCGATGTCTGGATGACGAAGACAGGGATGTAAGGAAAGAGGCACTGAAGGCAGTGGCAGAGATGGGAAACAGGGGGCTTGCAGGACGTGTTGCATCCCTTATGTTCAGGGATGCAGGGGAACTCAGGATCGAGTCTGCATATACGCTCAGGAGGCTGGGTGCCTTTAATGTGGCAAGGGAACTCATAGCAATACTCAATGACATGGAGAAGGAAGAGAATCACTGGATATGTATAGACGTACTCGGTGAACTGTTTTCACCATAAGACAGGAGATGAAGGTGAGGGGAGGAATCAGGATACTTTTTACATGTATTATGATGGTCTTTGTTGCTGGCACACCTGTCCGTGGGGAGGAGGGGAGTATCTACCTTGAGGCGATAGAGAAAGGCAGAGAAATATTCCATGAAAGATGCGCTGTCTGCCACGGCTTCGATGGTGTGCCTGAGATACCAGAGGCACCGAATTTTGCAAGGGGGGAGAGGCTCGATAAAAGCGATGAGGAACTCCTCAACACAATAAAACACGGACAAGCCATGATGCCTGCATGGAAGGACAAACTCACAGAAGAGGAGATGAGAGAGGTACTCACATACGCAAGGATAATCATGGGTGATGTTGTATTCCAGGAAAGATGTATCCACTGTCACTCAACACGTGTGCCTCCTCTGTCCGAGAGCCTGCCTGCGGTAGAGGAACTCTCTGGCTACAGTGGTCCACTCGATATATGTCGTTCGTGCAACATAGAAAGAGAGATGACCAGGGAGGAGATAATAAGCGTAATTAGGTTTATAAGGACCCTTGCTGATTAGGGGGGAGTCTGGATATAGGCTTGTGCTGTAACCTCAAAGCTTCACCCTATGAGAACACGTGATAGG
>WGFF01000339.1 GCA_015492355.1 Deltaproteobacteria bacterium | reverse complement strand
GTATAGGCTTTGCCATACCCATAAACATGGTTAAGGATGTACTGCTCCAGCTGAAGGAGAAGGGCAGGGTCATAAGGGGATGGATAGGCGTGAGTATACAGGAACTCACTCCTGAGCTTGCCAGGTCCTTTGGCCTGGAGGAGGTAAAGGGTGTGCTCGTTGCATCCGTGAATCCGGATGACCCTGCTGACAAGGGTGGGGTGAAACCAGGGGATGTGATAGTGGAGTTCGATGGCAAGCCTGTTGAGGGTGTGCATGATCTGCCGAGGATAGTTGCAGCAACCCCTCCAGGAAAGCGTGTAAAGGTAAAGGTCATAAGGGATGGAAAGGAAAGGATACTCTTCTTGACGGTCGGCAAGAAGAAGGAAGAGGTGGAGGAAGAGCCGGTTGAAGAGGGTAGAGAGTCTGTGCCAGAGAGGAAGCTGGGACTTACGGTTCAGCCCCTTACCCCGGATATTGCAGATAGGCTCGGTATAGAGGATACAGAAGGGGTGCTTATAAATGCGGTCAGACCCGATAGCCCTGCCTGGGAAGCAGGTCTCAGAAGGGGTGATGTGATAAAGGAGATAAACAGAAAACCCGTAAGGAACATAAAGGACTACCGCAGGCTTCTACGAGAGGCAACAAAGGAAGAGATAATACTCTTCCTCATACAGAGGGGCAAGGGGAGTATCTACGTTGCAGTGAAGACCAAGTAAAGCCCCAGTCCCCCTCAAAGGCAGGGCATTCTGGCAGGGTTTTATAAATAATAAAAGGAAAGAGCCCCTTAAACCCAAAATTTTAGAAGCAACTCGGTTGCCTCCAGAAAAAAATATAGACCTTTACCTCAGGTAAAAAAAGGGTGGTAAGGGGTTTTATCCCCTGAAGCAGGGAGTGGGAGGGAGACTGCGGGGGTTATTCCCCTTTTAGAAGTGTTCCCTTCACCTGGAGAGCGGGGTTTGTCTTTCCCTTGTGACCACTTTTCTTTGAGGAAAGATACAAAAAACCATCAGAGGAAGAATACATTTTGGCAGGATATGTTGTTGCACTTACCGGGGCGAGCGGGATTGTCTATGGTCTGAGGCTCATAGATGTGCTTTTAAGGAGGGGAGATGATGTTGATCTTATCATCTCCCCTTCTGGTTTTCAGATACTCCGTATAGAGGCTGGTCTTAAACCTTCTGAGAACACGGTCCACAGGGATATAAAGGACTACCTTGAAGCTCGCTGGGGTGGATACGAAAACCCCGGCAGACTCTCCTATACCCGTTCCTCTGACCTTCTCTCCTCCCTTGCAAGTGGTTCGTCCTTGAGGAGGGCTGTTATAATATGTCCCTGTTCAATGGGTACCCTTGCAAGGATAGCCTGTGGGGTCTCGGGCAATCTCATAGAGAGGGTGGCTGATTGCGTACTCAAGGAAAGGGGCATTCTGATACTCGTACCCAGGGAGACACCGCTCAATACCATACACCTTGAGAACATGCTCAGGCTCTCGAGGATGGGTGCAGTGGTGCTACCCGCCATGCCAGGGTTTTATCCCCTTCCAGAGAGTGTGGACGATATGGTAGACTTTATCGTTGGCAGGATACTCGATATACTCCGCATAGAGAATAATCTTTACAGGAGATGGAGAGGAGATGCTGGACCTTAAGTACCTTAGAGAGAACCTTGAGGATGTCAAAAGACGCCTTGCAACGAGGGGAGGGGTGGCAGACCTTTCGAGGCTCAAAGGCCTTGATGAAAAGAGGCGCCAGATAATTACAGAGGTTGAAGCCCTCAAGAACAGACGAAACACCGTATCCCAGGAGATAGGGAGGCTCAAAAAAAGGGGTGAATCCGCAGACGACCTCATAAAAGAGATGCAGGAGGTATCCCAGAGGATAAAGACCCTGGACGGGGAGCTCGAGGGGTGTGAAAGGGAGCTTAAGGAGTTCCTCCTCACCATACCCAATATCCCCCATTCTTCCGTACCAGAGGGCAGGGATGCAACAGAGAACAGGGTTGTAAGGAAGTGGGGAGAGATAAGGAACTTTACATTCAATCCACGGGAACACACAGAGATAGGCGAAGCCCTGGGCATACTGGACTTCAAGAGGGCTGGTAAGATAGCGGGTGCGAGGTTTTCCCTTCTCAGGGGTGTGGGTGCGCTCCTTGAGAGGGCTCTCATAAACTTCATGCTCGAGCTCCACACCACAAGACATGGTTATACAGAGCTCCTTCCCCCTTTCATTGTCAACAGCGAGTCCATGATAGGCACCGGACAGCTCCCGAAATTCGAGGAAGACCTCTTCAAGATAGAGGGCTGGGGTCATTATCTCGTACCCACTGCAGAGGTGCCTGTAACCAACGTGCACAGGGATGAGATACTCGATGAGTCTTTGCTTCCCCTGTGCTACACCGCCTATACACCCTGTTTCAGAAAGGAGGCAGGGTCTTATGGAAAGGAGGTCAAGGGACTGATCCGCCAGCATCAGTTCAACAAGGTGGAGCTCGTAAAATTCACCACACCTGAGACCTCCTATGAGGAGCTCGAAAAGCTTACAAACGATGCAGAGACCGTTCTGAAAGAGCTCGGCATACCCTACAGGGTGGTTATCCTGTGTACAGGGGATATGGGCTTTTCTGCAGCAAAGACCTACGATATAGAGGTATGGCTTCCCGGTCAGGGAAGATACGTTGAGATATCATCGTGTTCCAATTTCGAGGACTTTCAGGCAAGGAGGGCTAATATAAGATACAGACCAAAGGGTGGAGGCAAGCCGAGGTTCGTCCATACACTGAATGGTTCAGGACTTGCCATAGGAAGAACAGTGGTTGCCATACTGGAGAACTATCAGACAGAGAACGGAGAGGTGGTGATTCCAGAAGCCCTCAGACAGTACATGGGAGGGATGGAGAGGATTGTTAGAGAAGGGGCAGGATCTGTATCTATGGGGCAACGCCAATGATGAGTAGTGGAACAGGTGGATTGTTTCTGCCGTGTCTTAAAATATTGTACACCTCGCCTTCGTAATAGGCTATACCTGTGGACATCTCTACCTGCATGGATTTCATCGGCAGTATCTCCACACCCACATTGATTATACCACCTGTATAAAAAAGAAGATGTTTTACAAAAAGGTCATAAGCCACAAAACTGTACTTCCCGAATTGAATCTCAACAGCAATCCCCTCTTTTACAAAATCGGTCTGTTTGTAGGACAGGATAGGAGTTTTAATTCCTCTTTCAATTAAAAGCTCCTTTTGTCTTTTCAAAGGCAGTCCTATCAATTCGTTCATTATCAGCCGATCGGTTGTTACAT
>WGFF01000338.1 GCA_015492355.1 Deltaproteobacteria bacterium | reverse complement strand
CTGTAACACGCTCCTTTATAATACCCCTGAGTATCTCCTTTATCTTCGGGTACCTGTCGAGCACATCCTTGAGAACCGATCTTGAGAACACAACCACCACCACATCGGTAAGGGCGGTCACATTTGCCAGCCTGGGCTTTCCTGTTGCAAGGGCTATCTCCCCGAAGAAATCCCCCTCGCCAAGCCTTGCAATGACCTTCCTCTCCTTACCATCACCAACCCAGACCTCTACCTTACCCTCCTTTATAAGATACATGGCACTACCCCTGTCCCCCTGCTTGGTTATAAGGCTATCCTTCTTGAAGTTAGAATAGGTAAGCCTCTCAAGTACCCTGTGTCTGTCCTCGGTGGTCATGGGCTTGAATATCCTTGAGAGAGCCATGAGTTTGTCCACTACCCTTTCCTTGTAGAAATTGAAGAGTACATCCGAGACCCCCTTGTGTCTGGATATAATCTCGTCAAGATCAGCCTTTGTGAGCTCCAGAATGGTTGAATCCCTCATAGCCCTCACATCCGCACTCCTCCTGGCATTGAGAAAGAAACCGAACTCCCCGAAGAAATCCCCCTCAACAAGACGTGCAAGGGATACCTCTTCTTTATCCTTTGTCCTGCCCACAACCTCGACCTCTCCATCTGCAATTATATATATGGAATCACCGGGGTCTCCTTCCCTGAAGAGATACGTACCCCCTGGTACATGGTGGGACCTCACCTTTTTTATGACCTCAAGGAGTTCTTCCTTTGCGAAATCGGAAAAGAGGGGTGTCCTTGGAAAGGGTTTATCCTTTGAAGGGCTCTCTTCCTTTTTTTCCTCTTTCGTCGGTTGTGGCTGTGCCGACGAAGAACCCTTCTGCCTTGAGTACAGTGATGCAAGCCTCTTGTTCACATCGTCCCTGGATGGGTCTATATTAATTATCATCTTGCATACCGCTATAGCCTTGATGATAAAACCCTGTCTTGCGAATGCATCAGACGCCTTCTTGTACCACGTTATAGCCTCTTCTGTGTCGTTGAGTCTCCTGGAGATATCACCCATGCGGATGTATATCCTCGGGTCTTTCTCGCCGTATTGACTTATATTGTTATAGGTGTTGAGGGCATCCCTGTACCTGCCCTTGAGAAAGAGCCTCTCTGCCCTATCCTTGACCATGGATATGGTATTTGCATCAAGGGTCATGGGAATACCTTATTCGTATCTCAGTCCCTCCACGGGATCGTATCTCGATGCCTGCCATGATGGATAGAGGGTTGCAAGGAAACTTATACCTATGGATACAAGCACCACAGCCAGTACGAATCCTGACTCCACCTTCGAGGGCAGTTTGTCGATATAGTAAACACTCGGTGGCAGGACCTTGAAGTTAAAGACCCTCTCCACAAAGGCTACCACCTTTTCGAGATTGAGCGCCATTGAAAGACCTGTAACCGTACCGAGGAGTGTACCAGTAACACCTATGATGGTACCCTCTATCATAAATATCTTCATTATACCACCGGATGTGGCACCCATGCTCTTGAGTATGGCTATATCCTTACCCTTCTCCATGACAACCATTATGAGGGTACTTATGATATTCAGCCCTGCAACGAGTATGATGAGCATCAGGATTATGAACATGGCTGTCTTCTCAAGCCTCAGGGCTGAAAAGAGGTTCTTGTTCATGTCCATCCATGTCCGTGTCCAGTAAAGACTACCGAGCCTTTCCTGTATCCTCTCGCCTATCTCCTCCGCACGGTATATGTCATCTATCTTGACCTCCATGCCGGTGACTGTATCGCCCATCTTGAAGAATCTCTGGGCATTATCTATGGAGATAAAGGCAAGGCTTGTGTCATACTCGTACATACCGAGTTCGAATATCCCTGCCACACGAAAGCCCGCCATCCTTGGTGTGGCACCCACTGGTGTTGTGGAACTCATGGGTGATATAACCTTCACCTCATCCCCGAGACCAACACCGAGGTTTATAGCCAGTTCCCTGCCCACCACTATACCCGGCAATTGCCCTCTCTTTGCGGTATCTGCAAATGAACCGCGCAGTCCATCGATCGTCCCCTCTACCATGCGCTCCGGCAGAATCGTTACATCCCCTATGGTATCTGGATCGAGCCCCCTCAACACAACCCCCATCACCCCTCCCCTGGAAGAGAGCATCGCCTGGTTGTATATAAAGGGTGTAACACCCACCACACCCTCCACACCCCTTATCACCTCGCCCACCTTCCTGTAGTCCGCCATATTGCCACCGAATTCCATCACCACGATGTGGGCGTTTATACCCAGTATCTTTCGCTTGAGGTCTTCTTCAAAGCCGGTCATGACAGAGAGGACAACTATAAGGGCAGTGACTCCTACGGTTATACCGAGTATGGAGATAAAGGTTATGACAGATATAAAGGTCTGTTTTCTCTTTGCCTTGAGATATCTCAGTCCGATAAAAAGTGTATATGGATAATTCATATCCTTTCTGCCCCCGGGTGGGAGGAACCCTATCAAGGCACCCCCTCCCTTATCCCCTTTCAAAGAACCCTCTATCCGCCTTCCTGCAAGGGACTGGGGAATAAAAAACCCTCTGACCGATACCCCTCTGGCAACTACCTCATAAGTGGGAAGAGTATTACATCCCTTATGGAAGGGGAATCGGTAAGTATCATCACAAGCCTGTCTATACCCACACCCTCTCCTGCGGTGGGTGGCATACCGTACTCAAGGGCTCTGATGAAGTCCTCGTCCATGGGATGGGTCTGTTCAGCCCCTCTGCCTCGTTCCTTTAACTGCTCAAGGAACCTCTGCCTCTGGTCCACAGGGTCATTCAGCTCGGAAAAGGCATTGGCTATCTCCCTTCCAGCAATGATGAGTTCGAACCTGTCGACCACATCGGGGTCTTTTTGATTCCTCCTTGAAAGGGGTGAGACCTCCACAGGATAATGGGTAACAAAGGTGGGCTGTCTTATCCTCGGCTCAGCTGTCTCCTCGAATATCTCAACGATGATCCTCCCGTGGCTCAACCCCTCGTTCAACTCCAGCCCGAGCCTGCGGGCAAACTCAACAGCCCTCCCCTTGTCCACAAATATACCCTCATCCGCATCCGAGTACTTGAGTATGGCATCCCTTACAGTAATCCTCTCCCATGGAGGTGTAAAATCGAGTCTCTCGCCCTGATAGACTATCTCTTTACTGCCGTTTATCTGTTCTGCTATGGTGCCTATCATCTCCTCTGTCATCTCCATGAGGTCCTCGAAGGTTGCGTATGCCTGATAGAACTCGAGCATGGTGAACTCAGGATTATGCTGTGTGGAGATACCCTCGTTTCTAAAATTCCTGTTTATCTCGTACACCCTCTCGAAACCGCCGATAACGAGTCTTTTAAGATAGAGTTCAGGTGCTATACGCAGGTAGAGGTCTATACCAAGGGCATTGTGATGGGTCACAAAGGGTTTTGCAGCTGCTCCACCCGGTATCTTCTGCATCATCGGTGTTTCCACCTCCACAAATCCCCTGGCATCGAGAAACTCCCTTAGAAGGCGTATTGTCCTTGTCCTTTTAAGGAATACCTCCCTTACATCGGGATTTACGAGGAGATCGAGATACCTCTGCCTGTACCTTATCTCCACGTCCCTGAGCCCGTGCCATTTCTCTGGCAGTGGATGGAGACCCTTGGCAAGGAGCCTGAATGTATGTGCCTCAACAGTCAGCTCCTCTGTCCTGGTCCTAAAAAGCCTTCCACCAACACCTATGATGTCGCCCACATCACACTTCTTGAAGATAGAGTAGGTCTCCTCTCCGAGGATGTCCCTCCTGAGATAGACCTGGAGCCTTCCTGTCCTGTCCTGTATATGCACAAAGGTTGCCCTGCCGAAGCTCCTCAGTGCCATTATCCTGCCTGCAACGAGGACACTCCTTTCTTCCCCCTCCAGCCCCTCCTTGTCAAGGGAGCCGAAACGAGTGTGCACCTCTCCACAGGTTATATCGGGCTTAAAATCGTTCGGATAGGGATCTATTCCATCCTCCCTGAGGGCTGTAAGCTTCTTGAAACGCTCCTGAAACTCTACTCCTCTCTCTTCCACAGCCATCACCTTGTAAATCCCTCTGTTTCCAGAGGAAAAATCCCTTCTTCTACCACGGGGGCTTATAACCCACCGATTCTCCCCCTTCCATGAACAAACCCTTACCTTACGTAAGCCATGGGCTTCAGGGGGGGTTCTGAGGG
>WGFF01000337.1 GCA_015492355.1 Deltaproteobacteria bacterium | reverse complement strand
GTTTTTTCCCTTGACCTTCCCTTCAGAAGACCTTAATCTTGATGTCCTTGGAAGGGGGAGACCTATGGAGGTTATTACCCCTTCTTGGATGGGGTTTATCATGGAAAAATCCACGGAGGTATGGTCATGAGGAGATTAAATCTACTGCTTATCATCATGGTTCTTCTGGCAGGGAGTGTTTACGCCATGGAGCCAGAACTCAAACAGGTAGATCCAAGTGAGGTCTGCATGGTGAACGATACCATAATGGGAAAGCCGCAGATACCGGTTGAGGTGGACGGCAAGAAGTATTACGGGTGCTGTCAGGGTTGTGTTGTAACCCTTAAAAAGAACCCGGCCTCCCGTTTTGCAAGAGACCCCCTGACAGGCAGGAGGGTGGACAAATCAGAGGCTTTCATCATACAGGGTCCCAGGGGGAGGGCACTGTATTTTGAGTCGTCACAGACAGCCATGAGGTATCTCCAGGAGATAAAGAGGGATTAATCCCCCTTTTTGTCCCCTTCTACCATCTTCCTGCAGACCTCAAGGAGTTCCTCTGTAACCATGGAGGTTATCTGTGAGATAAGCGGGGCGGTGAGGTTGTTGAGGAAACCGCCCTTGAAGTGGTATTCCATCCTGAAGGTGACCTCTGTACCATTGTCTACCTGCCTGAGGGTGTAGCTACCTGTATTGTATATCCCGCTTGTGGAACGCCATGCAAAGCGCTCTGGCTTTTTGCATTCCACTATCACGGAGTCCCACTCAAGGGTTATCCCCAGTATCTCCACCCTCCAGTGGTAGACCCCTGGAGAGGTCATCCTTATATCCTTTATAAGGCTTGAATACCTCGAGAAACTCTCCACATCACTTATGAGGTCGAATACCTTGGACGGAGGGGCGTCTATAAAAACCTTCTTGACCAGTGAGGTCATTTAAAAATCAGGTCCTCTTTATTACCTTTATGGATAGTTCATCGAGCTGTTTTGTATCCACTGCGGACGGGGCATCACTCATAAGGCATACTGCCTTCTGGGTCTTTGGAAAGGCTATAACATCCCTTATGGATTCAGCCCCTGCGATTATTGCGACGAGTCTGTCGAGTCCAAGGGCTATACCACCGTGGGGAGGTGTGCCGTATCTCAGTGCCTCAAGGAGAAAGCCGAAGCGCCTGCTGGCTTCCTCATCCGATATACCGAGCCTGCGGAAGATATCCTCCTGGATATCGCTCCTGTGGATCCTTATACTACCTCCACCTATCTCCTCTCCATTGAGCACTATGTCATACGCCTTTGATCTTACCTCAAGGGGTGAGGTGGCGAGTTTTTCCACATCCTCATCCATGGGCGAGGTGAAGGGGTGGTGAACGGATTTGAATCTCCCCTCCCCTTCATCGTATTCGAGGAGTGGAAAGTCAGTAACCCAGACGAACTCAAAGCCCCCTTTCGGTATCAGGTCGAGTCTCTCCGCAATCTTAAGTCTTATCCTGCCGAGTACAGTGTTCGCTGTCTTGGCATCGTCCGCTGAAAAGAGGATAAGGTCCCCTGGCTCTGGCTTGAGAACCTCTGTGAGTCCCCTCTTTTCCTCATCAGAAAGAAACTTCGCAATGGGTGATTGCCACTCCTCAGGGAGTATCCTTATCCATGCAAGTCCCTTGGCACCAAAGGTCTTGGCGTATTCTGTGAGTTCATCGAGGTCCTTCCTTGAGAACCCACCACAGCCCTTTGCATTTATAGCCTTTACAATCCCTCCCTTTGCGATGGTGTCGCTAAAAACCTTGAAGGCTGAACCCCTGACTATGCCCGTTACATCCCTGAGTTCAAGACCGAATCTCGTATCCGGGGCATCCAGACCGTACCGTTCCATTGCCTCGCTGTGGGTGAGCCTCGGGAACGGCAGGGTAAGGTCGATACCCACGGCGGTCCTGAATATATGATACAGAAGCCCCTCCACAATCCCCATTACATCGTCCCTTTCCACAAAACTCATCTCCAGGTCTATCTGTGTGAATTCAGGCTGTCTGTCCGCGCGGAGGTCTTCGTCCCTGAAACACTTGACAATCTGGAAGTATCTATCGAACCCTGCTATCATGAGTATCTGCTTGAATATCTGTGGAGACTGGGGCAGGGCATAAAAGGTCCCTGGATTGAGTCTGCTGGGCACCAAAAAATCCCTTGCCCCCTCTGGTGTGCTCTTTGTAAGAAAGGGGGTCTCTATCTCTATAAATCCCTCCCTGGATAGAAACTCCCGTACCGCCATGGATACACGGTGTCTCAGGATTAGGTTTTTCTGGAGGGCGGTCCTTCTCAGGTCGAGATACCTGTACTTAAGACGCAGGTTTTCCGTTACCTCAACCCTGTCCTCTATCACAAAGGGTGTCTGGAGGGAGTCGTTAAGTATCCTGAACTCCTTTACAATCACCTCCACATCACCTGTTCTGATGGACGGGTTCTCCGTTCCTTCTGGTCTCTTTGCAACGGTTCCTTTTACTGCGATGACGTATTCGTTCCTCAGGCAGTGTGCCCTTTCGTGGACGTCCTTTGACCTCTCCGGATTGAAGACGAGCTGGACTATGCCTTCTCTGTCCCTCAGGTCTATGAAGATGAGCCCCCCGTGGTCACGCCTTCTCTGTATCCAGCCCATGAGGGTTACTTCCCTGCCTATGTGGTCTGTGGATACCTCTCCACAGTAGACACTCCTCCTCCATTCACCGATATTACTGAACAAGCCCCTATCCTCCTTAATTAATACTCTAAATTCAAGATCTTATACCATATCCCATGCATCTTTGCAAATTCCTTTGGAGGGGGTTAATTTTTAACTTGACAAAAGGGCG
>WGFF01000336.1 GCA_015492355.1 Deltaproteobacteria bacterium | reverse complement strand
TGTAAAAGGGGTTTCCCTCAAACTCCCTTCCCCAAAACTTTTAATCTAAAGTTTTCTGGGAAAGGGGACAGGAAAAACACCTTTTTACCAGAAAAGGGCGATAGCCCGCAGTGTTTTCCCCACAACAAAGATTCAGGTCCGATTCGATGACCCATTACCAAAATAAATAAAAAGAAGGAGGTAGTGGTCGTATGGAAAGGGTGGTTGAGAAAGGTGGTATACTGGGTATCTTTCTGCCAGCTGTGATAGTCGTTCTCATCGGTGTACTCATGGTAGTTATAGCCTATGGTGTCGAGTCCGTGATACCCGGGGTACATGACCTGTTCCATGACTTCAGGCATGTCCTGGGTATGCCATGTCATTGAACCGTGGAGGCTGTGGAGATGGTCTCGTGGAGAGGTGTATATCTCGGTGCCATAGCAGGCATTGTGTGGGGCTGGCTATCCATGCTTGTGAACTGGTTTACAGGGGTCTTTCCCTTCGAGGCAGGTCTTGTGTATAACATCATAGCCTTTGCAGTGGGTGGGGCTGTATTCGGTATAGTTGCAGGCGGGTTTGTTGTGGCTATGGAGGGATGGCTTCCTGGCGGGACTGTGCTCAAAGGGATTATAGTATCCACCAGTCTATGGCTCGTTTTGAGAATAGGTGGTACAGTACTTTCGGTACTCAACCCGGAGAGATACCATCTTATCTTCAGCCAGTCCCTTCAGGGATTGGTCCTTTCCATTATACTCGGCTTTATCCTGGGTATACTTCTGTATACAGGAGAGAGGACCGTTACCGGGAATTGACCTTAAGGAAAGGTTTTACAACAGGTGTATGTGCTGCTGGTGGTGCAAAGGCAGCAACCATAGCCCTCCTTCGAGGAACTCCCCCTGAGACAGTGGATGTGGTACTGCCACAGGGCGGGAGTCTGTGTATAAGGGTGAGTTCCTGTGAGATAAGGGAAAGGGGAAGGGTCGCCCTGGCAGGTATTGTAAAGGACGGAGGGGACGACCCTGATGTCACCAACGGTATCGAGATAGTTACAGAGGTGAGATTTTTAAGGAATCTCGGAAAGGGTATTCGTATCCATGTGCGGGGTGGTGAGGGTGTTGGTGTTGTTACAAAGCCGGGGCTAAAAATCCCTCCGGGACGTCCTGCCATAAATCCCGTACCTCTCAGGATGATAAAGGATGCGGTGCGCAGTATCCTCCAGAGGGAGGGGATGGATATGTCTGTTATGGTAATTGTCTCTGTACCCATGGGAAGAGAGGTTGCAAAAAGGACGATGAACGAGCGTCTTGGCATAATCGGAGGGATATCCATCCTCGGCACCACAGGCATAGTCGAACCCCTCTCCCTCGATGCTTACAGGCATTCCATAACGTGTGCCCTTGATGTTGCGTCAGCGAGCGGACTCAGGGAGGTGGTGCTCTCCACAGGAAGGGGCACAGAGAGGATGGTACAGACCTACCTCAACACCCTCCCTTCAGAGGCGTTCATACTCGTGGGCGACCACATGGGATTCGGCATAAAAGAGACTGCCAGACGCAGGGGTATAAGACGCCTTACTGTTGCAGGACAGTTTGGCAAGCTTACAAAATTCGCACAGGGTGTGGTCAATACCCATTCAAAAAATGCATCCATAGACCTTGCCTTTCTGTCCACTCTATGCAGGAGAGAGGTGGGAAGAAGAATCCTCGGTGCAAATACAGCAAGGGAGGCATACTTCATCCTGAGAGAGAAGGGCTCTGAAGACCTCTTCAAAGAAATATGTAGAATGGTAAGGAAGAGGGCTTCTATCCTTTCAGACGGACTGCTCGATACAAGATGCATACTTGCAGGATACGATAGGAAAATTTTTGTCTCTGGCTAAGTCCCTTAAAATGGATTCAGCCAGCAGGTCTTCCATCTCTTTAAGCCAATGATATACGTTGTGGGCATAGGCATAGAAGGGAGAAAGGGGCTCGGTAAGAGGGCAGAGGAGATTATAAAAAGAGCCCATCTTATAGTGGGCGGGAGAAGGCACCTTGAGGAATTCAGGGATACCGGTAAGAAAACCCTTGCCATAGGTGGGAATCTCGAAGAGATAGCAGGGCTGATAGAGAGGTATATGCAAAGAACCGTTGTGGTCCTCGCCACTGGTGACCCAGGGCTCTTCGGCATAGGGGATTTTATAGTCAGGAGGTTCGGCAAAAGGCGTGTTACTATAATCCCGGGTGTGAGCATACTCCAGGAGGCCTTTGCCAGGATAAAGGAGAGCATGAACGGTCTCAAGGTCATAAGCCTCCACGGAAGGGAGATGGACGAGGCAGGGCTCCTGAAAGAGGTACTCTTAAACCCCCTTGTTGCCATATATACCGATACCATCAATACACCCTCAAGGATAGCCGGGATGCTTGCACAAAAGGGTATAAAGGATGTGGTCATCCATGTATGCGAGAACATAGGCTACAGGAATGAGCGTATCACAAAAGGAAGCCCTGCCTCCATTGCGCGCAGGAGGTTTTCCCCATTGAATGTAATGATCCTCAGAAAAAAGGGGTATAGCCCTTTACCAGAGCCCTTAACAGGCATAAGGGACCGTGAGATAAGCCATCCATCAGGGATGATAACAAAGGGGGAGATAAGGGCTGTTGTGCTCTCCAAGCTCGGTCTCAGGAGACCGTGCGTTGTATGGGATATAGGTTCTGGCTGTGGTGCAGTGGCTTTAGAGGTTGCAAGGCTCATACATCCAGGCATAGTCTATGCCATCGAGAAGGACAAAAAGAGGGTCCGCCATATCGAGGTGAACAGAAACAGGTTCTCTGCCTGGAATCTCTGTATAGTCCATGGCACAGCACCAGAGGTCATCCTCAGGGAGGGTCTTCCAGACCCAGACAGTGTGTTCATAGGTGGAGGGGGAAGAAGGATAAAGGATATACTCTCCTGTGTGGCAGAACGTATAAAGAGGCACGGCAGGATAGTAATCAATGCGGTCACAATAGATACCCTTACGGTTGTATACGGTTTCTTCTCAGACCATGGATGGTCGAGGGAGGTTGTGTGTGTGAACATATCCAGGGGTGAGGACGTGGGAAAGATGAATATACTCAAGGCAAACAATCCTGTGTTTATAATAACAATAGAGAAGCCATGAAGGATACTGTTCTCTATGGTGTGGGTATAGGTCCTGGTGCACCTGATCTTATAACCCTGAGGGCATTGAGGATACTGAGGGAGGTACCGGTTGTGTTCACGCCCTCAAAGGATGGAGAGGATACCATCGCAGGTTCCGTGGTGGAGGAGGCGGTGGGGAGGAAGGAATTTATAAGCCTTTCCTTTCCCATGACAGGAAAGAGGGATACAAGGGAGAGGGCAAGAAGAGTATGTGCGGAGAGGATAGTGGAGACCCTCAGAAGGACACACAGGGGTGCGTTTGTCTCCCTTGGAGACCCGCTTTTCTATTCCACATTCTCCCATGTACTGCCCTTTGTAAAGGAGTACATGCCAGAGTGCAGGATAGAGGTAGTGCCAGGGGTCTCTTCCATGAACGCTGTATCTTCCCTCCTGTGCACACCCCTTGCAGAGGCTGACGAGAGGATTGCTGTTGTGCCTGCACTCCATGGCACAGAAGGGCTCAAGTATGCACTTGAGAGGTTCGATACAGTGGTCATAATGAAGCTCGGACGGGTACTCGATGAGGTGCTGGATGTACTGTGTGAAAGGGGTCTTACTGAGAGGGCTGTATTCGTTTCGAGGGCTGGATGGAAGGACGAAAGGATAGTACGGGATGTGGTATCACTCAAAGGTACGGATGTGGATTATATGTCCATGATTATTGTCACCCGATGCAGGAGGAGATGAACAGACCATCCACTGTATACTTTGTTGGTTCTGGTCCAGGAGACCCTGAACTCATCACTGTGAAGGGTAAAAAACTCCTTGAAGAGGCTGATGTAGTGGTGTATGCTGGCTCACTTGTAAAGGAGAGGGTACTTACATACTGCAGGAAGGATGCGGTTATCTACAACAGTGCGTCCATGACCTTAGAGGAGATAACAGAGGCTATTATAGGTGCGGTCAGGGAGGGAAAGAAGGTGGTAAGGCTCCATTCAGGAGACCCATCCCTCTACAGCGCACTCAATGAACAGATAGAGATTCTTGAAAGAGAGGGTATCGACTGCGAGGTCATACCAGGGGTGTGTTCTGCCTTCTCTGCATCAGCAGGGCTCAAAAGGGAACTCACCATACCAGGACTTACACAAACAGTCATACTTACAAGGCTTGAGGGAAGAACCCCTGTGCCAGAGAGAGAAAGGCTTTCAAGCCTTGCAAAACACAGGGCAACCATGTGTATATTCCTGAGCGTGGGCATGATAGACAGGGTTGTAACGGAACTGAAAGAGGGCTATCCAGCACATACACCCGTTGCAGTGGTCTACAGGGCATCATGGGAGGACGAGATTATAATAAAGGGCACCCTCAAGGACATATCGGAGAAGATCAAAAGGAGAGGTATCAAACGCCATGCGGTGATAATAGTGGGCACTGCCCTTGAAGGGTATGGTAAAAGGACAAAACTATACAACAAGGACTTCAAACACGGTTACAGATGAGAAGATTTATCCTTTACTGGTTGCCACTCGGTGTGTACACGGCTTTAATATTCATACTCTCTGTGATACCCTCTGGAGATGAAATGCCCGATATCTGGCAGATAGATAAGGTATTCCACCTCGGTGCCTATTCCATCCTCGGGCTACTCCTGGCAAGGGTGCTCACTGTATCTGGGGTTTTGATGGTAGTGGTAGTGGCTACATCCCTTGCCTTTTCTTTTGGTTTTGTTATAGAGGTCTATCAGTATTTTCTCGCCACAAGGGATTTCAGTTACCTCGATGCAGTTGCAAATGGTGTGGGGGCATTCATAGGGGCTTATACGTGGGGTGGACTCTTCCATAAAAGGGGATGACCCACTGGAGGGTACCGTACAAAGGCCCTTCTAAACACCTCGACCACTTGAAGGCCTCAGGGAAAGGAGAAGTATATATGTTACTCCAGGACATGACGATGAAGGAATTTAAGGGGTATCTCAGGAGGACAAAGACACTCATAGTCCCTTACGGAAGCATAGAGGCTCATGGTGTCCATCTACCGCTGGCTACAGATACGATGATAATATGGGAGGTTGTAAGGAGGGTCGCAAAAAGGGTAAGGGTGTTTGTCGCTCCACCCATTTACTATGGTGTGTGCACATCTACAGGTAATCATCCCGGCACCATAGGCATAACACCAGAGACACTGAGAAGGCTCACCATGGATATCGTAAGGGATGGGTTCAGGAAGGGATTGAGGAACTTTATACTCGTGTCAGGGCACGGAGGCGGACTCCATACGTACGCAATAAAGGAGGCAGGAGAGAGGCTCGTAGAGGAGATAGACGGCATACAGGTCGCCTCCCTTGCCATATACGAGATACTCCCGGGAAAAGCCAGAGACATTGCAGAGACTGAGAACGACTCACATGCTGGAGAGCTGGAGACCTCCTGTATCCTTCACATAGAGCCGGGACTCGTAAAAGGCAGGGCAAAGGAGGAGTACCCTGCCCTTCCAAAGCCCATAATTGTAAGGGACAAGGAAAGGTACTGGAAGGGTGCTGTATGGGGTAACCCTGAGAAGGCAGACCCGGGCAAGGGGGCAGAACTACTGGACATAATGGTGGATAGCCTTGCAGGGCTTGTAAGGAAGATAGAGGGTTTATGAGTGTAGGTATCTTCCCTGTAACAGACGATGGCTTGAGGATTGCCCGTCTGATAGAGAGTGGTATAGAGGGATGCAGGGTGTATAGTCCCTCTGAGCTCAAGAGGGGTGGTCTCAGTAGAAGGGTAAGGGAGGCTTTTAAGGTGGGATTGAAGGGGATTGTGTTTGTCAGTGCTGTGGGTATTGCAGTGAGGACCGTGGCACCCTTTATAAAGGATAAATCAAGGGACCCCGCGGTTGTGGTGGTGGATGATACTGGTAGATTCGTTGTAAGCCTCCTTTCGGGTCATCTCGGCGGGGCTAACAGGCTCGCCAGATGTATAGCAGAACTGCTCAATGCCACACCTGTAATAACCACTGCAACAGATTCAAGGGGCTTGAGCTGTGTGGAGGATATGGCAGAGACCTTCTCCCTTGCCATAGAGAATCTTGAGGGCACAAGGTATGTGAACTCTGCCATAATCAAGAATAAAAAGGTCTACGTTGTGGACAGGAACAGAAACCGTCTCTCACGCATAAAAGATGTGTTCACAGGGAAGGGTCCCTTTGTGTTCACAACGAGGATACCCATGCGACTTGAGGATGGTGGGGCGGTGGTGGTCATCTCAACGAGATACAGCGAGGTGGTGGATGATTCCATCCTTCAGAGGACGGTCTTTCTCAAGCCTAAGGAGTTTGTGGTCGGTATGGGATGCGACAGGGGTGTGAGTGTAAGGGAGGTTGAGGATGCATTCATAGGGGTACTCAGGGAGGCAGATATCTCGCCCCTCTCTGTAAGGAACATAGCGAGTATCGATCTAAAGAGGGATGAAAAGGGGCTCGTTGGTCTTGCAAGGAAGTATAATCTACGGATAGAGTTCTTCTCAAGGGAGCGGTTGAAGGGTGTGAGACTACCTTCGGGTGTATCGGTCTTTGTAAAGGAGAGGATAGGCATAGGCGGGGTATGTGAACCATCCGCCTTGCTCTCAGCAGGGACACAGAGGATATGGAGAAGAAAGAAAAAGGTAGGAAGGGTTACGGTCGCAATAGCAAGGGTGCCATATACATCGTGGGTATAGGTCCAGGAGGGCTCGATCATCTCACCCCCCTTGCAAGAAGATATCTTTCTCTCTGTGATACGGTTGTAGGATATACAAGATACGTGGAACTCATACGTCCCCTTGTGGGGGACAAGTCCATCCTTACGAGCGGTATGACACAGGAGGTAGAGCGGTGTATGGAGGCTGTGGGGCTTGCAGGTGCTGGAAGAAGGGTATGCATGGTATCCTCGGGGGACAGTGGCATCTATGGTATGGCAGGCCCTTTGCTGGAGATCGCCCTCAGGGACAGTGCCTATCTTGAGGGCAGATACACCATAGAGATAGTACCTGGTATACCTGCCTTTGTTGCCTGTGCCGACCTTCTCGGGGCACCACTCATGCACGATTTTGCGGTCATATCCCTTTCTGATATACTCACACCCTGGGATGTGATTGAAAGGAGGATAGAGACCGCACTGGAGGGAGATTTTGTCATAGTCTTCTACAACCCGAGGAGTTCAAAAAGAAGGACCCAGATCATCCATGCCATGGAGATAGTATCCACATACAGGGACGGCTCCACACCCGTGGGCATAGTAAGGAATGCAACGAGAGAAGCCCAGGAGGTTATCATAACAAGTATAAAGGATTTTGAAAGACACCTCGAAGGTATCGACATGGTGAGCACCCTTATTATAGGTAACAGCAACACCTATACAAAACAGGGAAGACTCATCACCCCCAGGGGTTACAGGATAGATGAGCCGAAGTCTCCTTGAGAGGGCGATAATACTCGTTATAGATAGCCTCGGTATAGGTGCCATGCCAGATGCAGACGCATACGGTGACACAGGGAGTCATACCCTTGACAACACGGTAAGGGAGACTGGCATAAGGCTTCCGAACCTTACAAGGCTCGGTATTGGATGTATAGAGGGTGTATCATCGGTACCAGCGGTCAAGGCTCCCCTTGCCTGTTACGGTCGTATGGAAGAGGCATCCCCTGGAAAGGATACAACCACCGGACACTGGGAGATAGGGGGTATAGTGCTGGACAGGGCATTTGCCACCTTTCCACAGGGGTTCCCAGAGGAGATTATGGAGAGGTTTACAGAGGAGACAGGCTATGGCTATCTCTGGGCTAAGCCCGCCTCTGGTACCGAGATAATACAGAGGCTCGGTTGCGAACACCTCAGGACAGGTAAACCCATAGTCTACACCTCTGCTGACAGCGTGTTCCAGATAGCCGCCCACGAGGAGGTAATACCGCCGGATGAACTATACGAAATATGCAGGAAGGCAAGAAGATTCCTCTACGATTACAACATAGGAAGGGTCATAGCCAGACCATTTGTCGGCAAACCAGGCGGATTCAGGAGGACATCCCGCAGGAAGGATTTTTCCGTAGAGCCACCAGGGGAGACCCTCCTTGACAGGCTCAAAAAAAGGGGGATACCCGTTGTGGGTATCGGCAAGATAGGTGATATATTCGTCCACAGGGGGCTCACAGTGGAGATACATACAGAGAACAACACCCGGGGCATGGACAGAACCATTGATGCGATGAGGAGATACAGAGAGGGGCTTATCTTTACGAACCTTGTAGACTTCGATATGCTCTACGGGCATCGCAACAATGTCTCTGGATACGCCCGTGCCCTTGAGGAGGTGGACAGGAGACTGCCCGATCTTATGGGGCTCGTCCAAGAAAGAGACATCTTCATACTCACCGCAGATCATGGATGCGACCCCACCACCCCATCCACAGACCATTCAAGGGAGTATGTACCCCTTCTGGTGTACGGAAAGGGAATAAAAAGGGGGGTGGACCTCGGAACGAGAAGCACATTTGCAGACATAGCCCAGACACTCGGTGAGGTCTTTGGTATAGAAAAATTCAATACGGGAAGGTCCTTTCTGAAGGAGATAATATAAGGACACACAAGAAAGGGACACCCTTTTGTGGGCAGGGGAAGAGGGGGGCATTCCCTGAGATACCACAGGGGTGGACCACACCTCCATCGCTGAGCCAGAAAGGGGGCGGTTTCTTTGAAATCCTTACTCAGGATAGGGGCTGACATATATTTTCTACATAAGGTAAAAACATCCTTGACTGTGGGGTCTATTTGTAATAAAAATATAAAATATAGCACCTGTTATAGCAAAAATGGGATAGCGACGTATTTTTATATCCCTGTCAGGAAAAGGATGGGGATTTATTCCATCAATAGATATACCTTTCTGAGGTTTCTCTATCCGTAAGGCGAGGCAATCTTTATGACTCCCGAGGATGTCAGGCGTATAAGGTCTGTTTTTGGATGGTCTCAGGAAAGGCTTGCCAGAGAACTCGGCGTAAGTTTTTCCACGGTAAACAGATGGGAGAGAGGAAAGACCACCCCGAGTCCCCTGGCGGAAAGGCATCTCAGGACACTCCTTGCCAGATACTGTGTCAAGAACAAGAGGAACTCCCCGCGTGTGGAACTTTCCCGTCTCATAAGGGTTCTCAGACGAAATGAGGTGTCTGATAACCACAATCCAAGGGTCTTTGAAGGATGTACGATAAACGTAAGCATAGGTGGGCTCATGTTCCATACCTTTACCAGCATCACAAAGGGTGAGACCCTTGACATCGATCTCGATCTACCCGGGGCAGACACCCTTGTAAGGCTTGTCTCCCGTGTCGAATGGATACGGAAAAGGAACGAGGTCACAGAGGTGGGTGTACGTTTTATCGACATCAGCAGAGAGGACAGGGAAAGGATGATGAAGAATATATTCCTGAATTAGAACCCTTTTAGAGCCTTAAGAGAATCTCATCAATGGAAAGAGAAGGCAATCTCAGTCTGAATACCAGGGGTATAATAATCCGCTATAGCCAGGGACTCGAAAATATTCTCGGCTACACCGCACGGGATGTAATCGGCAGACCCCTTGCAGAACTCGCCCCATCTGAATCACGTCCCACACTCGCAACACTCCTCGATGTGGTCAAGACATCCAACTACGTCATAGACTATCAGACCACCATACTCCACAAGGATGGCTCACACCTTGATATATTCATATCGGTCTATCCCCTAAGAGACATGAGGGGAAGGCTGTATTCCTATCTCGTCAATATGAGCACGCAGAAGACCTCCACACCCCCTGCCATACTCTCAGAGGAATTCCAGATGATGTTCAGATTTTCCAACGATGCAGTGGTGATAACAGACAGAAACGGTGACATCATAGATGTAAATCAGATGTTCCTTAAGATGTACGGCTACGAAAAGGAGGAGGTCATAGGGCGGAACCCGAGGTTTCTGAGGTCTCGCCATTCAACAAAGGAACTCTACAAAAAGATGTGGTCTGATCTCCTCAACCCTGAAAAGGGTTTTTGGAAAGGAGAGATAATAAACAAGAGAAAGGACGGAACAGAAATACCTGTGTTCCTCTCCATAAATGCCATTGCGGATAGGGAGGGGAGGATAAAGAACTTCCTTGGAATAGCCTTTGATATGTCCAGACAGAAGGAGCTGGACAGGATAAGAAGACTGTACGTGGATTATTTCATACACGACCTCAAGGGACCCATCACAGCCATAATAAACAATGCGGAACTCCTGAAGATTAACCTTGCGGATAGACTCTCTGAAAAGGATGCCAAAAGGCTGAGAACGATTATCACGTGCTCTGAAAGGATAAATCTCCTGACAGAGGACGTACTCGAATATATGAGGGTGCAGGAAGGGAGTCCCATCCTGAGAAAGGAACGCGTCAGTCTCGCCAGCATAATAAATGACATCATCCTCCTCTTTGAGATGTACAGAAAGACCCTATTTATCAACGATTCTGACTATGCGGAATGGATAGACAAAAACGACATTGAACTCTATGTGGACCCTGAAAAATTCCGCAGAATACTCTACAACCTCCTCAGTAACGCCTACAAGAACGCAGCCTCAGAGATAAGACTCTCTGTAAAAACCGAGGAAGATGGATACAGGTTCAGGATATGGAACGACGGTATAGGTATATCCCACAAGGAGGCAGAAAAGGTATTCGATGCCTTCTACCAGACAAAGGAGGGTGTGAGGACAGGTGGAGCAGGATTGGGCTTGAGTATCGTTAAGAGTTTTATCTCGCTCCACAACGGTAAGGTCTGGGTTGAACCTGGAAGGGAAAGGGGTATTGCCTTCTGCTTCTTCATACCGTCGAAATAAGATAGTTCTATCATGGAATCTTTCTTCCAGAGTAATGTAATATCTTGTGTAAAAATATTGGTGTGTCATCCTATCGGTAAGAAAGCCAGAGAAAGGAGGCACCTCTAATTGTGACCGCACGAGCAACCGTATGTAACGTCAGAAGGGCACTAAGAGAAATAAACTACCCCGCCGCAAGCGGCGGGGTATTCAAAAAAGTGCCAATTGCCGGTCTTCGTATAGTTTATGATATTCTCTATCCTGTCTCTTGACATACTCAACTATCACATCCTCACTATCATCTCTTCCAACCGTGCTTGCAAAGTAGCCATCTGACCAAAATTCCCCTCCCCACAACTGACGCTTCACATCAGGACAACGTTTGAATATCTCACAGACCGTAAGACTCTTTAGTATAGTTACCACCTTCGTTACACTATATGTTGGAACAGACTGTACCAAAAAATGCACATGATCCTTATCTACACCAAGCTCAAGAAACTTCATCTGATACCGTCCTCTATATCTAAACAAACTCCCTTCAATACATCATCCACTTCTTTATCAAATACAACACCTCTATACTTGGCAGGAAATACCAAATGGTATATCAATACCGTAACATTATGGCTCTTATGTATATATTCGCTCACGCGAATATATTACGCCGCAAGCGGCGGGGAATGCAACCCTAAGAGATTCAAAAGATACCTCAAACCCAGTACAATCCCCCTGGATGTCATCCGTCCTATCCATCCCAATCTTACCACACCAGGATGAAAACCTTGTTTCCCTATGAGTACAATCCCTTCCATGGAACCACTTGACTTTACGGCTATTTCGTGCTAAAAGGTTCTTTTCAACGTCCAGTCTTTATGGCTCGGATTCCATGTTACTGGACCGGATGGGGCGAACCCTTTATATATTCTCTGTACTTTTCTTCCTGCTCACAGGGCTGGGGCACTGCGGTGA
>WGFF01000335.1 GCA_015492355.1 Deltaproteobacteria bacterium | reverse complement strand
TGGTACATCTGTGTTTTTCAAGTCCACCCTCATCCCAGCCCAGAGGATTGGGTATTCCAGCGAACCTGTGAACCCTTACGTTAGCTTAAAACTCTGGAAGGGGAGACCCTACGGGCGATTCGATCCTCTCTCAAAAGGGGTTTTAAAAAACTACTTCAACTGATAGACACCGACCTTGTTCTTGAGCATCTCCACCACATACAGGCGGTTGGTATCGTCTATGAATATGGATGCAGGGGAGGTGAACCTGCGGATATTGTCGTTTTCATCTCCGAGAATGAACACGAGCTCACCGAACTCTGTAAAGCCCTGGATGACATCCATATAACTGTCAGTAACGTATATGAAACCATCCCTGTCCACCGCAACACCCTTTGGTCTAAAAAACTCCCCTGGCAGTACACCCCATCTGCCTATCTGTCCTGCAAACACACCCGTCTCTATGTTGATTACCTGTAGACGTGTGCCCAGCACATCCACCACGAACAATTTAGGTCCCATGAATGTAAGGGTTGCGGGATAACGGAACTCGTCCTCTCCTACTCCCCTTCCTCCCCATGTACGAATGAAGGCACCTGCCTTTGTGTATACGAGCACCATGTGATTGGCATTGTCTGTTATGTAGAGTAATCCCCTGTCGTCATCCACAGAGATGTCAACAGGTCTCGGTACCGCCATACCCCGTTCCTCAGGCTTGAGGACAAGGTCTCTTACGAACTCACCCGTCTTTTTGAACACCACTATACGCCCGTTCTTTGTGTCACATACATAGATATTGTCCTCTGAGTCTATACCTATGCCCACTGGTGTATCGAAGCCACCTTTGGTATTACCGAGCCTTCCGAACTTCCTTAAGAACCTGCCCTTGCGGTCAAAGACCTTCACACTGTTGTGTACACCATCGAGCACATAGATATTGCCCTTCCTATCCACCACCACATCGGTTGGAAGGGAGAGGGAAAGCCCCTTGGGACCTTTTACATCGAAGAGGTGCTCTGCTGTACGCAAAACAAACTCCTCTGCGTGTACCCGAGGGGCTAAGAGGAGGATGAGCGCAACAAGAAAAGAGAGCCTCACAGGCGACTTGAAAATGAGCCTATTCCTTTTCCTTCTCCTTTTCTTTTTCCTTCTTGAAGGGTGAACGATACCTTTCATGCCACCAGAACCTTGGATCATAGAGTTTGCTTGCGGGTATCTTTACAGGTTCTTCCTCAGGACCCATGAGTTCTTCTCTTTTCTTTGGTGCGGTAACATCTCTGTAGATGGTGGGTATGAAGAACTCCTTGTACTTCTGTGTAATGCTCACTATGTTGAGCCCTGTAAGGTCCTCTATCCGCCTGTTTGAAAAGCCGAGCTTCCTGAAGGGTATCATACTGTTCTCTGTCCTGTGACACTTGGTGCAGAACCTTCCCTTAGGACCCACGTTCTTGTGAAACATGTTCTTTATCTTGTTCTCCTCTTCAGGAGTGAGTCTACTGCGTATCTTGATGAACTCCCTGGCAAGGGGTGTGTCCTCGGGTATCTCCATGAGTTTCTCCTCCCCGTCCATCTCCACAAAAACGGTAATCTTTGAATAATAGTCATCGGTCCTCTCAAGGGCACCTGTCTTTGGATCGTATGCCAGTCCAAAGGGTCTGCCCTTGGGTTCTATACCACTGAAGTTGTACCACCTGAGAATCATCTTCTCCTCCGGGACACCCTCGAGATGGCACGTCATACACCCTATGAACTGGGTGTGCATGTTCAGGAGGGTACGTATCATACGCTGGCGTTTATGAGGGTAGTTGCCATGGCAGTAAAAGCAGACCGTCTGCTTGCCCTTTTCCGTGGGATCCTCCTCAAGGGTATGGTGGAAGTGCTTTCTTATCTGGAATATCTCACCCCTTTTTATCTCTTGGAGGAGTTTACTCTTCTCCGCACCCCCTCCTCCCATCTCTTCTTCGCCACCGAAGATGGAGGCTACCTTTATGGCATACTGGGGTCCGCCCTCCTCGAAACCGAGTCTTGAGACCATGCCCACCAGTATCATCCCACATATACTAAGGAGTACACCCCCTACCATCCATGCCCAGATGGGATGATTATCCCTCCTGCCCTGTATGCTCCATATATCCTTTCTTGCCTCCCCATCGAGCCTTGCCTTGTGATCGACTATCACAAGGATGGCACAGAGGATACCGACGAAAAATAGTCCTGTAAGAACGGTATAGATTATAGATGTCAGTTCCATATCTCCCCCAGAGCATAGATTATGTACATCGTTAACAGGATGGTTACTATCGAAATACC
>WGFF01000334.1 GCA_015492355.1 Deltaproteobacteria bacterium | reverse complement strand
TCCATGACCACTTCTTCTTTTTCCCTTTGAGAACCGAAATAACGGTAATTTTATAACAGATGTCAGTATACTTGCATTTTGCACATCTTTCAACCCTATCTGCTTCCCGCCAGCTCTCTTTCTCATATATCTCTTCAAAACGTCTTGCGCTCCTGACAACCTCCTCGGGTGTATCACGGTTTGCCTTGTAATCAACGGGTTCAGGATCGTCTCTCCCGAGCTCTCCTATACAACCCGGTATACCTCGCCTTTCAAGCTCCACTCCTACATCGAAAAGTGGAAGAACATTGGTCGTATAGCAACGAATCTCACCGGTCAGAATGTCCGGTATGGGATGAACAAATCTTCCACTGTAATATATCGTGCGGGGTCTTTTTTTATCGACCGAAGAAAAATCCAGGGTCAAAAGCCTGTACACTCGACGGATATCATCGACGATATCCTTCATAAAACGCCAGAATATGCAAAACGGACGACTCAAAATCTTCATGACTTCAAAAAGCGTACAAACCCATCCCTGATTCTTTCAAGAAATCCTCTATCCCTTCCACTCCTGACATCCTCAACGAATCTCTCAAACTCGGTTACGTTCAGACAAAAATGTCGATGGTCACGATAGTCCACAACCCTTATCCATATCCTGTACCTTTCGATCATCCAGCCAGGACCATCCTCTCGCAAAGTGGTCTCTGGTTCAACCCTTATGGAATAGGGTAACTCCTTCCTCTCGATCTCTTCAGAAAATTCATCGAAGAGTCTCTTTGTCTTCCAGTCCACATGATAATTGTCAACAGTAACACCGTGGAGGATATCATGCCCTTTCCTGTAAAATTCAAATCTGGCTATACAGGTCCTGTGATTACCATCCGCACCAATGAAAAGATCTCCATCATCAATACTCAGATAGTACATGGCGGTTGTTTCTTTGTGGTCTCGTGATAGTACCCTGGATTTTCAAGGTAAAGCCTGAGATTGATATCCATCCTTTTGCCTTTCTCCAGCAACTCCTTCCACGTGAGTCCTGCATAATCCACATGCTGGGTACCGACTACCCTGAAGATGTCTATACTGGCATTGTCTATCCAGCGATGTTCTTTCACAAACGGGAAGACCTCCGTTTTGAATTGCAACCTGTCCCAGGACTTTATCTTTTCATCGGCAAATTCAGGCACCCCTTCAGAAAAGAGCCTTCTCATCGCGGTTTCCATATCGTGTGTCATAGACCCATTCCTCCTTCTTTCAAGAGTCAATGAACCAGAAGATCAATCCTCCACCGTATGTGACAACCATGGCTACAACGAACAGCATGACAGAAAACGCGGGTCGGAATCTCCTCGTGACTATGGAATATATACTGAAAAAGAGACACAGACTCGCTATGAATCTGGATGTGAATCCATTGAAAAGTGAATTCACAGCAAAGTACCAGAACTCCCTGTATCTTGCAGGGTCGATCCAGCTGAATATGTTGAATACATCGAACTCCATCATACAGATTTTATCTCAGGGAATCTCACGCGTATATCCGGCTCAGCCAGCTCTGCAACTATACCCTTGTATATGGTTCCACCCTTTCTCATGTAAAACCATCTCTCTGTGAGTCCCATGACCTTCTCCTTGAGTACCGTACTCTCTTCTATCTCTCTCAACGACACACTCATATTACCTCCAGCGAGTGAAAGGATGGGTTGTTGTGCCTTCCTGAGTGGAGTGGATTCCTGTACGAACCTGGCAGTCTTTTCGTGATTTACCTTCATGAAAACCCAGGTGTTGATGTTGTCAACCATGCTCTGGCAGACCTCAGAACCGACCCACTCCTCTATCTGGGCTATGGACTGGGTGAAGAAGTGACAATATACCCCTGCACCCCCACCCTTGTTGAAAAGCTCCTGTATACCCTTGTAGAGTACATTGTGTCCTTCATCGATATAGAGACACAGTGGTGGTTCTATTTTTCTGCCAGAGGCAAAAAATCTCCCAACCGTACTCTGAATCATCGAAAGAAGAACCCTTCCCACTATGTGTGCGGTTCGCCTTGCCAGGAGATTACCGGTGTTGCAGAAAAGAATTGCCCTTTTTCCTTCTTCGAAGCGTTTTACGAACTCGTTGGTATGTGCCTTGCCTATTATCTTTCCGGTGGTGGAAGACGTGAGGGCGGTAAGGGTGGTTCTCAACGAAGAGGACACCTTCGCAAAAAAGTCCTGTGGGGATTTTACTATGTGGGCAATGTTCTCGCACGCCTCACTCGCGCGCATCCTTACCTCGTCATCAGGATGGTTGAGGAGGTTCAAAAGGGTGTGCCCGAATTTTTTGAGTTCATCCTTACTGCTGCGCTTCTTTATCTCATAGAAATTGATACGGGGTTTTTCACCACGGGAAAGGGCAAGGGCTATCATACCCTGAACAATGGCAGTGGTTATCTCACTGGCGACGTTTATGAAGTACTCCTCTCTACTCCTTATGCCAGAGATGGTGTGATCCACCAGCTCGTCCGGCATGTAATAGTACGAAAGCGGATCTATCTTCACCGATAGATCAGGATAAATGGAAGATATGAACAGGAACTCATCCAGTCTCCCTGCCTCCACTGCTGCCTGAATGACATAGGAAAGAAGATCGCTGTCTCCCTTGGGGTCTATGATGACGATGTTGTGCCCGTAAAGGATATCCTGCCTGACCATATTTGCCAACAAACGGGTCTTGCCAATCCTCGTGGT
>WGFF01000333.1 GCA_015492355.1 Deltaproteobacteria bacterium | reverse complement strand
TGAAGTAAGCAACGAAGTTGCTTTTTATGATAATCACATGTACCTTAGAAAAACCGGGGGTATCAGGGGGTGTTAACCCCCTGAAGTAAGCAACGAAGTTGCTTTTTATGATAATCACATGTACCTTAGAAAAACCGGGGGTATCAGGGGGTGTTAACCCCCTGAAGTCCTGCCCTATATGGGCGGAAACCCCTCATTCCACAAAAAAGTCTGGCTTGTGGCAAAAAGTTCTTGACATAGTCCCAGATTTAAGATAAAAATGGTCTTCAAAATCTTAAACTACCTTCACGGTCATGTTCAAACTCAGCAGAGGAGCAGAATACGCCATACGAGGGCTTCTTCACCTTGCCATAAAACCATCGGGAGAGATCTCCTATCTCGATGAGATATCAAAGGCACAGGATGTACCAAAGCCCTATCTGGCAAAGATATTCCAGTACCTGAGCAGGAAGGGTTTTTTGAAATCCTACAGGGGTCCATCAGGGGGGTTCACCCTCCTTAAAAGCCCCGAGGACATAACCCTCCTTGATATCATAGTTGCGATGGAGGGACCTATTCATCTTAACGATTGTCTGATTCACAAGGGATACTGCAGGCGTGATGATATGTGTCCTGTACATGATGTATGGCGGATGGCACAGAAGCAGTTTCTGGATTTTCTTGCAAGCTGGTCACTTGCAGACCTTGTGAAGCCCGGGGATGGGAAGAGATACCCTTCAGGGTTATCCCCGGGTGCAGGAAGGGAATAATCGTATATAATCTTATAGTAAGGTGAGTGGTATGAGGGGTTATTATGTCAATAAATATGATTTTTAGGGTCTTTTTTATCTTCTTTATTGTGAAATCCTCTGTCATCGCAGGGGACCACTCCCATGAGATGGGCAGAGAGGTATACCTTCGCTACTGTGTAGGGTGTCACGGCGAAAACGGAGATGGAAAGGGCAGGGGTGCAAGGCTCTTGGTTGTAAAGCCCAGGGACTTTAGAGACGGTATCTTCGAGTACAAGTCCACACCCATGGGCACCCTTCCCACGGACGAAGACCTCATGCGTACCATAGTCCGTGGCATCCCGGGTACAGCGATGCCATCCTACAGGCTCCTGCCTGAACAGGAACGGCAGGCTGTGATAGACTACATAAAAACCTTCTCCCAGAGGTGGGAAAGGGAAAGCCCAGGCTCCCCTGTTACGATTCCCTCACCACCAGAATTCCTTGGCTCGCTGGAATCCATAGAAAAGGGAAGGGCTATCTACAGCGAAAACGGCTGTGCTATGTGTCATGGCAACAATGGTGATGGCAGGGGTGTACTCAGGGATACCCTCAAGGATAAGTGGGGAAGACCCGTAAGGCCCAGAAACTTTATCCGTGGCATATACGAGGGCGGTTCCTCGCCAGAGGATATCTTCAGGACACTGACAACAGGTATAGAGGGAACACCCATGCCATCCTATGTACATATACCAGAACAGGATAGATGGCATCTTGTATCCTATCTTCTCAGTCTGAAAAGGAGGCAGGTTGAATGAATCATAGAGGAGAACTGGTCTACTACAACCTTGTTACCGCTCATATTGTTGCGGGTGTAGTATTTTTAGTTGTTGGTCTGGGTGCAGGGTTTCTCTACTCGCTCCAGTTTCTCAACTCCTATCCCCTGGGGGGTGTGGAGTTCTTCTCCCCTGGAAGGATACGCATGCTCCATACCAATGCCATTGCCTATGGCTGGCTTGTAAATGGACTCCTTGCAGGTATCTACTGGGCTGTGCCCAGAATTACCGGATACCCTGTCCTCAGCAGGACACTCGGCTGGGTCATATTCTTTGTCCTCCAGATACTCGTACTCCTCACAGCAGGCGGTATACTGAGAGGTTATGCCCAGGCAATAGAATGGGGCGAGACACCTCTCTTTGTAGACCCCTTCATAACACTCGGGCTCATACTCATAGCACTTAATTTCATCCCCCCCATACTCAGGGCGAGCAGGGACGCACCTATGTACGTATCCCTGTGGTACTTCACAGGTGCACTCGTATGGGTGATACTGGTCTACATAATGGGGAATTTTGTGCCCCAGTACTATGTGCCAGGGGCTGCGGGTGCTGCAATAGTCGGAAACTTCATCCATGACCTCGTTGGTCTCCTGGTGACCCCTCTGGGCTGGGGACTCATGTACTTCTTTGTCCCTGTTATACTGAAAAGACCTATATGGAGCCATTCGTTGAGCCTTATGGGTTTCTGGGGGCTTGCATTCTTCTATCCCATGCAGGGACTCCATCACTACATGTGGTCTCCTGTGCCCATGTATGTACAGTACAGCGCAGTGGTTGCAACCATAGCCATAGAGATAGTGGTTACAACAGTCCTTGCAAACTTCTTCCTTACCCTCAGGGGATGTGGGGATTTCCTTAGAAATAATTACCCCATAAGATGGTTCTACACCGGTATGGTCTTTTACTGGATAACATGCCTTCAGTGTGCCATACAGGTTACCCTTACCGTACAGAAGGTGATACACTTTACAGACTGGGTAGTTGGACATGCCCATCTTGTGATGTTCGGGGTCTTCAGTTTCTGGCTCATGGGTATAATAGTGGAGCTCTGGCCCAGGCTCACCCGCAGGGAGTGGTACTCCAACACACTCCACGGCTGGGCTTACTGGCTCAATACCATAGGGCTGACTGTGATGTTCCTTGCTCTCACCATGGCAGGACTTGTACAGGGATTCCTGTGGTGGGGGCTCAATCCATTCATGGATTCTGTGAGGTTCTCCATACCCTTCTGGTTTGTGAGGACGCTTTCAGGTGGAATGATTATAGCAGGGGTGGTCCTCTTCGTCCTGAACATGTACCTCAGTCTTCAGACAGAGACCACTGGCGAAGGCAGGACACTCAGGGCACAGACCACCGCAGGATAAGGAGGTCTTTCCTATGGATGCAAAGACGGATATCCTTATAGAGAGATTCGGGTTTGTTTTCATCGTTGCGGGCGTGGGATTCTTCATCCTCGGGTTCATCTTCCAGATGCTTGGACCTGTCCTTTTCCTCGGTAACATACCGATAAGGAGTGTGGAGGAGATAGCTCATGAGGTGCCCTGGCAATTCAGGGACCTTGCAGAGGAGTATCCCGAGGAGTTCAAAAGGGCGTTCGGTAGCCCCACGCCTGAAACCTATGCAGAGGCCCTGAGGCTCGGCAGGGATATCTATATAAGGGAGGGGTGCTGGCACTGTCATTCCCAGTATGTAAGACCCGTTGCAAACGAGCCATTGAGATACGGTCCTGTATCCACTGCCTCGGAGTACCAGAACGAGCTCCAGCTACCCCAGCTCTTCGGCACAAGACGTGTGGGTCCAGACCTCATAAGGGAGGCAGGTGTACACAGTAACGACTGGCATATCGCCCATTTCTATGACCCACCCTCTGTAGAGCCTGGCTCCATAATGCCGGGATATCCGTGGTTCTACGACGAGGATGGAAGACCAAAGAAAGAGGCTCTCTCAATAGTAACCTTTGTACAGTGGCTTGGAAGCTGGGAAAGGAGGTAAAAAGGAGATGAGGGGCAAAAAGAAGGAATGGATTACCTTTATAATGGGCACATGGGTTGTATTCGGTGTTGCATTCTGTGGCATTACCTTTGTATACAAGGTATATGAGATAGTGAATACCGTTCCCAGGGGAGAGATGATGGGGTTTGCGGTGATACAGGTTGTAACCTATCTACTTGTTGCTATGGGTTTTTTCTTTCTCTTCCTGTGGAGCTTTCTCAGGGGCGATTTCTCTGATCTCGAGGCATCGAAGTACAGGATACTCGAAATGGAGGAGAGGATATCAGAGATGGAAAGGAGGGGTGTGTGATGGAAGAGAAGGTAAGGGCAGAGGAGCACCCTGTACCGCTGTGGATAAAGGTCATGTGGGGTGTGTTTCTTCTCTGGGCACTTGCGTACATGGCACTTTACTGGGCACCCGACCTTTCCAGATGGATGGCAGGGGGAGACCCTGACAGGATACAGTGGGAAGGGTAAACCCTGTCTCTT
>WGFF01000332.1 GCA_015492355.1 Deltaproteobacteria bacterium | reverse complement strand
AGAAAAGGGCAATAGCCCGCAGTGTTTTCCCCACAATAAAAATTCAGGTCCGATTTGATGACCCATTACCTTCTGTTTATATAGGGGCTTATGGGGGTTTCAGGGGCAAAGTCCCCTGAAGATATTGTTCCTTCCCGCCATTGGGGTTAGCGGTAAATGGAGGGTGATGAAGGAAAGGTCTCCATGGAAGGGGTCTTCATGTCTGTGCCTCTACTTTTAAGGCATGTGGTTATCCTTGGTGGGCTTTTCTGTATCGTCCTGTTTCAGGGATGCAGTCAGAATCTCCCTGTGGAGGATGACACAGTAACCATCGTATTCAAACACGGAAAGATAGCGGGTAACGCCACCCCCCTTGAGCTCCTTATAAAGAGGTTCGAGGCTGAAAATCCTGGCATAAGGGTAAAGGATGAGCCCCTTCCTGCCACAACGGATGAGCAACATCAGTTCTATGTTATAAATCTCGAAGGCAGAAGCAGTGATTTCGATGTCCTTTCCATGGATGTTATATGGGTGCAGGAGTTTGCACGGGCTGGCTGGCTGAGACCACTTGATGGAATATTCCCTCCAGAGGAGAGAGAAGAGTTTTTCGAGGGTCCTGTGAGGGCTGTTACATACAGGGGGAGTGTGTATGGTATACCATGGTACATAGATGCAGGTATTCTTTACTACAGAAAGGACCTGCTTGAGAAATATAACCTGCCTGTGCCACGGACATGGACAGAGCTCATCTCTGCTGTAAGGAAGATTAAAGAGAAGGAGGACGGTGTCTATGGCTTTATATGGCAGGGCAGACAGTACGAGGGTTTGATATGCAATGTGATGGAATACATGTGGGGGAATGGAGGTGGATTTATAGATAACGGTGGATTCCATGCCATGAGACAGCCGAATATCGAGGCACTCGCATTCATGAGAGGACTCATAGTACAGGGTATAACACCAGAGTTTGTTACCACCTCTGTTGAGGAGACCACACGCCATATCTTCGGCAGTGGCAGGGCTATATTCATGAGGAACTGGCCCTATGCATGGAATATATTTAACAGGAAAGACTCACCTGTGAAAGGAAGGATAGGTGTGACCATGCTACCAGCCTTCGAGGGAAGGGAGCCTTTCTCTACACTCGGAGGCTGGCAACTCGGAATAAACCGCTACTCAAGACACCCGAGAGAGGCAGAAAGATTCATAAGGTTTCTCACATCCTACGAGTCCCAGAAGACCCTTGCCCTGACCATAGGATACAAGCCGACACGGAAAGCCCTCTACATGGACAGGGACTTAAGGACACAACAGCCCTTCATGGTGGAGTTATACCACATATTCGAAAGGGCAAAACCAAGACCCCTTACCCCGTACTACATGATGATAAGTCAGATATTACAGATAGAGTTCAGCAGTGTAATAGCAGGTATCAAGACCCCTGAGGATGCACTATCCGCAATAGATACACAGGTGGGATACATACTCAGGCTGGAGGAGAACTGACGATTATGAAGAAGACCGGTACAGGGGACTATCTATTTATCTTGCCTTCTGTGGTGGTCTTTTTTGTTGTGACCATATATCCCCTTATCTATCTCCTCTGGCTCAGTCTCCACAGGAGACATCTCATATTCGATATATCGAGATTCGTCTTTCTCGATAATTTCCTTTTTCTCTTTACAGACCCTCGATTCCTCACAGCCCTCAAGAATACGGTTTATTTTACTGTAGTCTCTGTGAGTCTGGAGATTACGCTCGGGCTTGTGATAGCACTTTTCCTGAACAATTTGACCACTGGCAGGGGTATTGTAAGTGCCATTGTACTTGTACCCTGGGCTGTGCCAACGGTTGTATCTGCGAAGATGTGGGAGTGGCTCTATAATCCTGACTACGGGCTCTTCAATTATCTCCTCGGTGTGAAGGTAAACTGGCTTGGAAGCCCGTTCTGGGCTATGAACGCAGCCATATTCATGGATGTATGGAAGACGACCCCATTTGTGGCACTTCTCCTTACAGCAGGGCTGAAGCTCATACCCAGTGAACTCTATCATGCAGCCAGGATAGACGGTGCGGGTAGATGGTATATATTCAGAAGGATAGTGCTTCCCCTTCTTAAGCCCATAATACTTGTGGTGCTTCTGTTCAGGACGATAGATGCCTTCAGGGTATTCGATGCCATATACGTACTTACAGGAGGGGGACCCGCTGGTACAACAGAGACCCTATCCATATATGCGTACAGGATACTCTTCCAGACACTCCAGTTTGGATACGGCTCTGCCATAGCCATGTTCATATTCATGTGTGTGGGTCTCATAAGTATATTCTATGTATCAATTCTGCAAAGGGGTTTCAGATGATGGGAGTGGTTGTGAGATTATTTGCTGTAGCCCTTATTGTACTTTACTGTGTCGGTCCATTTATCTGGCAGTTCATAACCTCTCTAAAACCATCCCATGAACTTACAACCCTTCCACCCCTTCTGCCTGAAGACCCAACCCTTGAGAATTATCTATCGGTCTTCAGGACACATCCCTTTGGAAGGATAATACTCAACAGCACCATCGTTGCCTCACTTACCACTGTTCTGTCCCTTGCCATAGGCTCGCTCTCTGCATACGCCCTTGCAAAACTCAACATAAGGGGAAAGGCACTCTTCCTCGCCTTTGTCCTTTCTGTGAGCATGTTTCCGCCCATAGCCACTGTAAGCCCCCTTTATCTTATAATAAGGCTCCTCGGACTCAGGGATACGTGGTGGGCACTCGTTATGACCTATACAACCTTTTCCCTTCCTCTTACTATATGGATACTCACCAACTTCTTCCGTGCCATACCCAATGAGATATATCTTGCAGCACTGGTGGATGGATGTACTCCCTTCCAGGCATTCCGCAGGGTACTCCTTCCCCTTGCACTCCCTGGTATATCCGCAACAGCCATACTCGTGTTCATATTCTCGTGGAACGAATTTCTATTTGCCCTTACCTTCACATCAACGGTAAAATCAAGAACCATACCCGTGGGTATAGCCCTCTTCCCCGGGATACATGAAATACCCTGGGCAGAGATATCCGCAGCATCCGTAATAGTAACCATACCCATAGTGGTGGTTGTGTTCATGTTCCAGAGAAGGATTATAGAGGGACTCACAGCAGGGGCTGTCAAGGGATGAGTTTTGTGTTGAGTCGATGAGACATGACAGAGATAAGGCTAAGAAATATAGAAAAGAGATTCGGTGATGTTACTGTCATAGAGGGACTTGACCTTACCATCCACGGAAGGGAGTTTTTCACCTTCGTTGGACCGAGTGGTTGTGGCAAGTCCACACTCCTCAATCTCATAGCCGGACTTGAGGATATTACCTCAGGGGAGATACTCTTCGATGGAACGGATGTAAGCAGGCTTTCGCCATCTGAAAGGGATGTTGCAATGGTCTTTCAGAGTTACGCACTCTATCCACACATGACTGTATTCGAGAATATCGCCTTTCCACTGAGGGTGAGGAAGAGGGATGAGGATACCATCTCCAGTGAGGTAAGACGTGTTGCAGGGCTTTTGGGGCTTGAGGGTCTGCTTACGAGGCTTCCGAGGGAACTTTCTGGCGGACAGCGCCAGAGGGTTGCACTCGGCAGGGCTATTGTGAGGAGGCCCAGGGTATTCCTGATGGATGAGCCCCTTTCCAACCTCGATGCAAGACTGCGCGTAGATATGAGGGCAGAACTCAAGAAACTCCACAGGGAACTCGGTATAACAACAGTGTATGTAACCCATGACCAGGAAGAGGCTCTGAGCCTTTCCCACAGGGTCGCTGTACTGCTCGATGGAAGGATACAGCAGGTCGGTCCACCTGCAGAACTGTTTGAAAAGCCAGCCACTACGTTCGTTGCAACGTTTATAGGGAGCCCTTCCATGAACCTCCTGGAAGGCAGTATCATGGAGAGGAGACCCCTCAGGATAGGTATGGATGATATTGTGGTCTCACCCACAGGATGGGATATTAAAATACAGGGGAAGGTCATTCTGGGCATAAGACCAGAGGATGTGGTGGTATCCACAGAACCGCTTACGGATGGCTTTACAGCAGAGGTGGAGGTGGTTGAGCCTGTTGGCTCCACTGTATGGGTGGATATAGTCAGGGGAGGTATGAGACTGAGGGCAAGGATGCTTAAGGGCATGGAACTGGAGCCAGGGGCACAGGTATTCTTCAGGTTCGACCCCGCTAAATTCCATCTATTCGATCCCTCCACAGAAAGGAGGCTTTAGAAGGTGGGCATGAACAGAACGAGACGCCTTATCGTTGTATCCAACAGGGAGCCCTATACACTTAAGGCTGGCAGACTCGAGAAGACCGTTGGTGGGCTTGTATCAGCCCTCGATCCTGTGATGCAGGTCTCAAAGGGTGTGTGGGTTGCATCAGGTGGGGTGCCCGGGGAATGGAAAGGAAAAAAGCCCAAAAAGCGTGTCAAGGTACCCCCAGAGAATCCATCCTATATACTTCACAGGGTCTTTCTGGACGAGGGTGTATTCGATGGGTATTACAATGGTTATTCCAATAGATTCCTCTGGCCCCTGTGTCATATAACACTCGATAAGATATATCTTAAGAGGTCCTACTGGCTCAACTACAGGAGGGCGAACAGGCTCTTTGCAGAGGCGGTGATAGAGGAGGCAGGCAGGGGGGATGTAGTGGTATGGCTACATGACTACCACCTTGCCCTGTGTGCAGGGGAGATAAAGAGGATGAGGAAGGATGCGGTGGTCTCTCTTTTCTGGCACATACCCTGGCCCTCTTACGATGTGTTCAGGATATGTCCACAGAGACAGGATATCCTCGAAGGTATGCTTGCAAACGATCTCCTCGGCTTTCAGCTCGATCTGTTCAAGTACAACTTCCTCAGGTGTGTCGATCTCGAACTCGGCGCAGGTGTGGATTACAAAGGAGGTTATATACATTACAAGGACCATACAACAAGGGTGAGGGCATTCCCCATAAGCGTGGATTTCAGATGGTTCGAGAAGGCTGCCTCATCAAAAGGTGCTGAGAGATTCCTTGAGAGGTTCGTAAAGGAGCGGGGACTGGAGGGCTTGATGCTCGGATTGAGTGTTGACAGGCTGGACTATACAAAGGGTATTATAAAGTGTCTTGAGGCACTGGAGCTTTTCTTCATGAAGTATCCGAGGTTCAAGGATAGATTCACCTTCGTACAGATCGCTGTACCAACGAGGGCTGTGGAACCATACCTGAGCTACAGGGAACTGGTAAGAAGAAAGGTCGCCTCCATAAACAAGAGATTCTCAAGGGCAAGATGGCACCCTGTAGAATACATAGAGGACAGGTTCTCCCAGCAGGAGCTCGCAGCCCTTTACAGGGGTTCTGACGTTGCCATTATAAGCTCTGTTTACGATGGTATGAATCTTGTTGCAAAGGAATATATCGCCTCGCAGGTGGATTTAAGGGGTACACTCCTTATCAGTCAGTTCGCAGGTGCTGCAGAGGATATACCAGGTGCTGTGATTATAAACCCCTATGACATAGAATCGTGTGCAGATGCCATAAAGACCGCCCTTGAGGCAGAGCCTGCCAGAAAAAGAGATGCACTCAGAAAGGCGAGGGAGCATATAAAAAAGAACGATATATACAGATGGGTGGATAACATCCTGAAAGAACTCAGAAATATAAAATGAAGGGATATCTTCTGGGTGAACTCAAGAGACTGAAGGGTATGGTATCGGGAAGGAGGATAAGCCTATTTCTCGACTATGACGGCACACTCACACCCATAGTTGCAAGGCCAGAGAACGCCCAGCTTTCGTTTCAGATGAAGGAACTCTTAAGGAAACTCTCCATACTCTATCCTGTTGCCATCATAAGTGGCAGGAGTCTTTCGGACATCAGGGCACTCGTAAGGATGGATGGCTTGGTCTATGCAGGAAACCATGGTATGGAGGTATGGGCAGAGGACTTTACCATGATATTTGATGTGGGAAGGGGTGTCAGGAGGGAGATTAAAAGGATAGAAGTCATCTTCAGGAGGCTCGCTGAAAGATACAGCGGTGTTATCGTGGAGAACAAAAAACTCACACTCAGCCTCCATTACAGACTTATAGACCTCAGGGAGAAGGATACCTTTTTCAAGGACGCCAACAAGGTGGTGGCACCATCTGTTGAGAAGGGACTTGTAAGGATTACAGAGGGAAAGAGGGTCTTGGAGATACGCCCTCCTGTGTCCTGGCACAAGGGAAGGGTGGTTGAATGGCTCCTTCAGAGGAGGAGATTCCTCGATACCTTTCCCATTTACATGGGAGATGATAGAACCGATCTGGATGGTTTTAGGGCTGTGAAGAAAAAGGGCTTGTCTGTATATGTAGGTGGGGTGTGCAGGGAGGCAGATATGTATCTCAGGGAACAAAAGGAGGTGACAACGTTCTTCAAATGGCTCTGCCATCAGCCCTGACAGGAAGATATCAGGTATAAGCCCATGGGGATTGAGTATCAGTCCTCTACAGGAGGTGGTTGTCTACCCTTTTAGAGGTATTCACGTCATTTCTTTTTGAGTGTTATTTCAATCTCTGTTGTATGGTCTCTTCTTACGCCTATCTTCTCCTTTTCGTCCACAAAACCATCGAGTCTTATGGTCAGTTCGTATATCCCTGGCTCCTTGTCCATGGTGAAGGGGGTGAGCCCGTAGTATACACCATCCAGATATACCCTTGCACGGGGAGGAACGGTTTTGATGACTATCCTTCCGTATCCCTGTGCCTTCTGCTCGGTCGTATCTTTTCCTGAAAAGACCTCCTCTATCCTTGGAATTACCTCCTTCAGTGTTCTGGCAGTTACCTTTGAGATAGTACTTATGATGTATCCTTCCATACTCTTCCTTGTATTACCCATAACACCGGCGTATCTATCATCCCTTTCCCTTACCACACCAGACCATATCACCTCCCCTGTTTTCCCTTTCAGGAATCTGAGATAAAGTTCTATCTCTATCTCATCCCGTGGACCGATATCGTATCTGAACCTCCTTATCTCACCGTCTATTACTATATCCGCATCGCTTGGTTCATGGACGACTACAAAACCCGCATGAGAGAACTCCTTTTCAAAGGCATCCTTAAGGGGTATGGAAGGTTCTTTATCGAGGATAAGGTGGCTACCTGTCATATCGAATACAGTTGCATCTATCCTGCCTATGAGGCGGGGGTTTTCTACATCCCTTTTATCAGCAAAGGATGTAAAAGATATTCTTATAGGTTCTGGATACCTGAAAGGGTGTTCTGGTTTTATGGTGTAGTTTACACTCAGTGGGGAGGTGCATCCCATGATGAAAAGAAACAGACACAGGATAAGAAATTCCCTTCTCATAGGTCACCAGACTGGATGATATCTTGCTATT
>WGFF01000331.1 GCA_015492355.1 Deltaproteobacteria bacterium | reverse complement strand
CCCCTTTGATGCGAGTATATGGATCGAGCCCATCCATACACGGCCGTACCCTGCGTTGATGTTACTTGAATACACACGCGGACCAGGGTCCACAGGTGTTGTGATGGTACATCCCATCTGTAACATCGAAAGTGCCACGATAAGTGTGTATCTCTTTATCAGATACCTCATAATCCCAGCCTCTGTAACATACTCTCCAGTATCTCCTCTTCGAGCCTGTCTCCGTAATAATTCGCGCTTGTATCAGGTGCCCAGTACACCTGTCCATTGCTATCCACTTCCCTTTTGAGTTCGTATGCCCTTACAATAACCCTCACCACTCCATTGAGCCTGTAAAACCTCATGCTTATCTTGCTCCTCCAGCCCCCGCCTTCCTTCATATCCGTGGAAATGTATCCCCTTTTCTCATCCATCTGGACGATAACATATCCCCATCCATCCAGTGTATCTATGGCAGACCACCAGACACGGTCATATTCCAGTGTAAAATCCGCATAGAAGGAAGTAACGGTAAGATAAAGGGGTGGCTGGGGGAGTTCCTTTACGGTGAACACGATATGGGGCACTCCTCCTTCTGTTGAAAAACGTGGAGGTGCGGTACACCCGTAGAACAGGAACACAACCATATTACACACCACCAGGCTCTTTAAATACCTCATAATCCCAGCCTCTCTATCATATCCTCGAGTATCACATCCTCGAGCCTGTCTCCGTAGATAGGGCTTCCCAGCATCACGCTGTACAATGGGTACCAGTGGGGGCGTCCATCCTTATCGAATTCCCTGCGAAAACCGTATGCCTTTACCACAACCCTAACCACCCCATCGAGCCTGTAAAACCTCATGCTTATCCTGGTCCTCCTGTCACCAACCTCCCTTAATTCCGTGGAAATGTAGCCCCTTTTCTCATCCATCTGGATAATAACATATCCCCATGCATCCAGTGTATCTATGGCAGACCACCAGACACGGTCGTATCCCAGTGTAAAGTCCGCATAGAAGGAGGAGACCGAGTTATAGAGCTGGCGGTACCCCGATGGCTTCTCGAATCCGAGACGTGGAGTTCCCTGACACCCCTGCAGGAAGACCACAAGGACCACCACCGGGATAAACCCTCCACCACCTTTCATGGCTCTGTCCCCCTGTTTCTGGTCAATCCATCCAACTATCAGTTTAACATATAAGGCATAATTATACAAACAGTTTAATGAAATCTTAACAACTTTTTTTCACCCCTCGGTCCTTCTTATGGTTATATCCAGGTTTCTGTCCCCTGCGCGGTTGAGTGCGGATACTATCTCCTCTGAGATCTCATCCCAGTTACCCTCGCTGAGGGGATTGTATATGTTCACAACCACATGCTGTGTGGGAAGGGTATCCCTGTTCAGGGCGGTTTCGGTCTTTGATGTGGTTTTATCCTCGGTAATGGGATAGGCTGTGCCACCTGATGATACCCTTGCTGGTATGGAGCCCGGTTCTGTCTGCTCTATCATCCTGAGCCGTGCCATGCCTGCGGCAATTGCTGCGGCAGCTGCGGCTACACCGAGGGCAGGACCGACCACAGGTATCTGTGCAAGCGCCGCGTACGCACCCTGGGCTGCACGGTAGGTCTGTATCACAGTCTCTGCAACCGCAAATGCCTTCATCACCTTGAACATGGACTTATGCTTCTTTCCAGTAAGGACATAAAGGTTCTCCATGGTCTTGGCAAGACTGCCTGTCATATAGCCTGTCATCCTCAGTTTATAATCCCATGTATCTTTCTCCTCCTTCCTTTCCTGCCTTGTACCCGATGCCAGAATGGCATTCCTTGCCTCAACATACCTGCGGGTCATCTCAAGGGAGGTCTGGTGGTAGTCTGCCTGTCCTGTAAGAAGGGCATCGTACCCCTCACCACCGTACCCACGGGCAGAACCACCATCCCCTTTCTCCACCTCTGCCCCTATCCCCATCTCCTCTCTGGATCTTCTTCTTGTATCCTCAAGGGCTGTCAGGTAGGTCTCCACCATACCCGAAAAATTCGCATTCAGGTCATCCACCCCCACAAGGAGCCTGTTTACCGCTGTCGAAAGCCCGCCTATGCCTGCCACAGAGCCCTTGAAATAGTCGAGGTCTTTTTTCCTGTCCTTATCCCTTGAGGTATTGATCCTTGCGAGGCGGTCTTCTATCCTTGAGACCGCTGTATCTACAGCCCTGTAGAGTCTTTTCATGGTCTCTTCAAGTTCATCCCTGGCCTTTATGTTTATCTCCATATCTCGCATTATTGCTCCTCAAGGATTAAAAGAGATTACCGAATGGGCTCCTCAGATGGGGACTTCCTGCAGGAGGTCTCAACCTGAAATATCTCCATCGCCTCCACAAACCAGTAGGGCTGATTGCCCCATCCACCATCAAAGGGTAGTTGCCCGTAATGCCTCACAATATAGACCATCCGTAAGATCTCCCAGGTCTCGTGGGTTATGTAGCTCAAGGGGCATTCATAGAGCCTTATATCCCCGAGTGTGAATACCTTGTGTGCGGAGCCCTTCCTGTGCTCATCTATGATGTCCTCTGTGTACCGAGTTACAGCCCTTCCCTTCTCAGAGAGCCCCTTGTGGTTACAGCAGTTGCGTATCTCCCTGTCCCTTGGACCACATACACTGCATTCAAACGGCGGGGTCCCGCCAGAGACGACCATACCCCAGCGAAACCCCACAATCAGTTTTTTCTCTGTCCCTCCGTAAGCCTTGCATGGGATTCCATCGCCTTTATTATCTCCACCACAAGGTCTGTATCAGCGGTCTCGTAAAACTCCTCGGGGTCCCTTACCTCCCTTTCCCCCACATAGTAATTTAAAATCTCCTCCACGTTCTCAACGAACTGTCTTTTCTGCACCTCCTGGGTTATCTCTGTTATCCTGAGGGGATCAGAGACCCCGCTGGTCCTGCCTGCAAGGATGCGTGAGTAGTGCTGTACCCTTGCATAGGGTACAAACCTGAGCCTCACAACACATGGATTGTCACTCTCCCTGTTGCCATTGTATTCCGGTATGTAGTCAACAACCCTGTGTGGATCGAAACTTATTATAGCCATCTAACGAGACCTCCTTCATACCCCGGACGATGTGTTCTTGAGCATCACACCTACCATGTACTTTGTGGTCGAATCGTAAAGCCCCTCGTAGCGGAGCGTTATAACCGGGTCCTTTTCGAGGTCAAACTCCGGTTCCCCACCCATCCTCTGCATACATGGAAGGTCGATATAGAGCCCGTGGTTATCCCCTGTGCCTGCCTGTGTGCCTGTATCCCAGTGGAGAAAGAAGTTCGTTGTGCTGGATGAGTCCATCCAGCTGTTGAACTCATCCACAGAGGAGAAACCACTCTGGGGGTCCTCCCAGTCGATCGTAAGTTCAAGGGATACCTTGAACTGACCGATACGGGTCTTCTCAGGATAGTCCACACCAGAAAGGATCAAAACATCCTCCATGCCGTTCTCCATCTTGAGACTTATCCTGTCGGGCCTTATGGGTGTTGCGCTCGAGAAGGAAAAATCACTGTAATCCGGTGCTGTACCTGTCCTTGTTATGGTGCCGGTATAGACGCTTAGGCTTGTGTAATCGCATCTCAGGTTTTCAGGTGGAAAGACAGGCGAACCTATCTCTGATGTCACCGTATCCCTTCTCTGCCCGAAGAGTTCCACAGTGAGTTTAAGGTGCTCTCCGGGTGACTGCTCGAACCCGAGTGAAGATACCCTCCCTCCGACAAAGGGCCAGTTCTTTACCGTGCCACCCTCGTCTATGTTGAGATTCACAGTAAGGGCCCTACCACCAAGGTTCGACCCGTCAAAGGGATCGCTTACAGGATACATCATGTGGGTGTACTGCCCTGTGGTACCGTTCTCACTGGATGTGGACTTTCCGAAAAAGTGCTTCAATATCGTGCCCATCATCCCGCCTGTAGAACCAGCCTCGGTAAAGAAGGGTATCTCCAAAGAGGCAGACCACTTCTGCCCCATCCTCAACACCTTTGTATCACCCAGTGCCACATCCTCTCCACGAAACTCCCTTCGCCTTCTCTCATCGAACTCGACCTTTGGAATGGAAGGGCTCAGGAGGGGAATGAATCCCACTGTTGTACTTTCCTTCGTTCCCCTTACCGATTCCTCACCCATGGCAAGATAAACCACCCTTCTGGACATCTTCTCTGCCTCCCTGTGGTTCTTTCTTATGCAGGCAACGTGGTTACCTGTATCGAGATCGAACTCTTCCGGGGAAAGGATGTCTTCCCCCGGTCTTTTAAAAAGTTATCCCTCCCTGTATCTTACAACTATCCTGTAATTTATAACCGACAGGTTCCTCTTCCTTTCCGTCCTTACACCCTTCAGGTCCACCCTTGTTACAGGTCTTGAGGTTGAAAGCCCTCCCTGATTGAGGGACTCCACTGTAAGTGCCTCCCTTATCCTGTGTACCCAGGTCTGCTGCTGGGTCATAAGCGAGAGGGCATCCCTCTGGTGGAGAAAGACCCTGAGTAGATACTCCACCTCTGCATAACCCGCCCTCTGTCCATGAGTATACTCAAATCTCTCTCCAAGGTAGGCTATCTCTGCAAGGGGTAGAAGGCTTGCAGGGATGTTCTTTCCCTCGTCCATGGCCTGTGATGAGAGCCCTATACCCTGTGCCTCCACCACGTCCACGAGGTTGGTGGTGATTGCCTTTACTGTATCAGCAGGGTTCATCTGCGACCTGTCCTCATGGTAGGTGTCTTTATCCTTTCCCTACCCTCTCCAATGTTTATATAGCCGTCGTTATTTGCATCGTACTTCAGAACCATCGTCCTGAGGCACTCCTGTGCCTTCCTTTCGTACTCCTTCCACATCTCCCACCACACACCCCTTTCATCTGCCACGAGCCCCTTGCACACCTCAGAGACCGCAAAGTATATGTGTACCTCCCTCAGGTCGTGGGGGTCGAGTACAAGTTCAGGGCGCCTGCCGAGCCTTCGCAATCCATCCTCTACCTTCTCAAATGCCCTCTGTATCTCCCTGGAGAAGGAACGGACCAGGATGTAGTTGTCCGTTGTGATGGCAGAGGAGAAGGCCTGGGTTGTAACAGTGCCTGTTGATGGGTCGAAGTCAACTATCTCCCTTGTCTCGTCCTTGTCCACCGAGTGTGCCAGCCCGCCTGTGAAGTAATCCTCAGGGTATCTC
>WGFF01000330.1 GCA_015492355.1 Deltaproteobacteria bacterium | reverse complement strand
ATAAAGGGGAGTTACTCCATTGAAGAACTCACGGGTTCCCTTACCAAGCCACGTATAGTGTGGCTTATGATACCCGCTGGCAAGTCTGTGGATGAGGTCATAGAGTCACTCAAGGGACTGCTCCAGAAGGGTGATATCATAATAGATGGTGGCAATTCCTTCTACAGGGATACGGTGAGAAGGCACAGGGACCTTGAAAGGCTCGATATAAACTATCTCGATGTGGGTGTAAGTGGTGGTATATGGGGACTCAAGGAGGGATACTGCCTTATGATAGGCGGGAGGAAGGAGGTCTACGAGTTTGTAGAGCCTGTACTGAAGACACTCGCCCAGGAGGATGGGTATCTTTACTGTGGTCCTGCTGGTTCGGGGCATTTCGTAAAGATGGTGCACAACGGTATAGAGTATGCCCTGATGGAAGCATACGGTGAGGGTTTCGACCTTCTCAGGCATTCCCCTTACGGCGAGGGGCTCGACCTTGCCCGCATAGCCCATCTCTGGAACCATGGAAGTGTGGTAAGGTCATGGCTCCTTGAACTCCTTGCATCTGCCCTCGAAAGGAACAGAGACCTCGAAGGCATTGCAGGCTATGTGGAGGACTCTGGTGAGGGACGATGGACGGTGCAGGAGGCTGTGGAACTGGGCGTGAGTGTACCGTCTATCTCCATCTCGCTCTTCAGGCGATTCCGCTCACGGGAGGCTGATTCCTTTGCAGAGAAGGTACTCTCCGCCCTGAGAAAGGAGTTTGGCGGACATCCTGTGAGGAAAAAACAGGACTGATCCATGGATGATAAAAGATCCATAAGAATAGGAGAGGATATAACAGGGCTACCCTGTGTGGAGCCACTGCCAGGGGCATGTGCGATGATAATCTTTGGAGCCTCAGGCAACCTTACAAGGACGAAGCTCGTACCCGCACTCTACAGGCTTTCAAGATACGGGCTCCTCTCAGAGAGGTTCTTCATAATAGGCGCATCGAGGACCGATATGGACCATGTATACTTCAGGAATGCCATGAAAAAGAATCTCATGGACAGATACGACCTCGATGAGAAGGGCTGGGCTGGATTCGAGGAAAGGCTCTTTTACATCCCCATAGATTACAGTGATAGCAGATCATACAGAGGGCTCAAAAGGTTCCTTGAGGAAAAGGAGCGTGAGTTCGGAACAGAGGGAAACAGGCTTATCTACCTTGCCACTCCCCCTGGCGTGTACGGGCAGATAGTGGAGAAGGTGGCAGACTCGAATATATCACAGGGTGGGGGATGGACAAGGGTTGTGATAGAGAAACCCTATGGAAGGGACCTTGAGAGCGCAAGGGTGCTGGATGATACGGTACATCGCCATTTCAATGAAGACCAGATCTACCGTATAGACCACTATCTCGGGAAGGAGACGGTTCAGAACATAGTGATGCTCCGCTTTGCCAACTCCATATTCGAGCCCCTCTGGGACAGGAAGTACATCGACCATGTCCAGATAACCGTTGCAGAGACCATAGGTATCGAGAACCGTGCGGGATACTACGAACAGGCAGGTATCCTGAGGGATATGTTCCAGAACCACCTCCTCCAGATACTATCGCTTATCGCCATGGAGCCACCATCGGTGTTCGAATCAGAACCAGTAAGGGATGAGCGGGTGAAGGTACTCAGGGCACTCAGACCCCTACCACTGGACTCCCTTTCAGAACATCTCGTGCTCGGTCAGTACGAACAGGGCAGGATAGATGGTAAGGAGGTAAAGGGATACAGGGATGAACAGGGTGTTAGCCCTGATTCCACAACACCCACATTTGCTGCAATGAAGGTTTACATAGACAACTGGAGGTGGAATGGGGTGCCTTTTTATCTAAGGTCGGGAAAAAGGATGGCTGTGCGGTCCACAGAGGTATCCATACAGTTCAAGCAGGTACCGCACCTCATGTTCGAAAAGACCCTCGAGGAAAAACACATAGGACCGAATGTACTCGTCCTCAAGATACAGCCCGATGAGAGGGTGCTCCTTACGTTCCATACAAAGATACCAGGCTCAAGGATATGTCTGAGGAACGTGGTAATGGATTTCTCCTACAGGGAAGGCTACAGGGGTGTTGTGCTCGATGCCTATGAGCGGGTGCTCCTGGATGCCATGCTGGGGGATGATATGCTCTTTGTGAGGAGCGATGGCATGGAGCTGAGCTGGTCGTTTCTCAGCCCTGTGCTCGAACTCATCGACAGAAGGGATGGAAGGGCACCAGAGGTAGAACCCTACAGGGCAGGCACCTGGGGTCCAGAAAGGGCAAATAGACTGATACAGAAGGACGGAAGATGGTGGAGGAACTATTGAAAAGTCTGAGGGAAACCCCTTTTGTAAAAGGGGTTTCCCTCAATCTCCCTTCCCCAAAACTTCTGGTCTAAAGTCTTTTGGGAAAGGGGGCAGGGGAAAACACCCTTGTAAGGGGCTCCTGCAAAGAGACTCACCGCCATCGTCAGACCATGAAGACCATACTCCTTGCAGGTGACATAGGTGGTACCAAGACCATACTGGGTATGTTTCGTACTGAGGAAGGGGGTGGAGTGAACCCCCTGAAGGAGGAGAGGTTTGTCAACTCTGAATACCCCTCCTTTGCTTATATACTCGGTGTATTCCTGAGGGACTATAGCCACACACCCGATGTTGCGGTCTTCGGTGTTGCCTCACCTATAGATAACAACAGGTGTGTCCTTACGAACCTCCCCTGGAGGGTCGATGGGGACGAGATAGGAAGGGCATTCAATATCCCCATGGTAAGGCTCCTGAACGACCTTGAGGCAACCGCATGGGGTATAGACTGGCTCAGGGAAGGAGACCTCCATGTACTCAATAAGGGGAGGAAGAGGGCTGGTAACGTGTGTCTCCTCTCTGCTGGCACAGGGCTCGGGGAGGCTGTGGCATTCTGGGACGGAAAGAGGCTCGTCCCATCGTCATCAGAGGGTGGACATACAGACTTTGCACCCAGAGACGACCTGGAGATAGAACTCCTGAGGTACCTCATGAGGATATACGGGCACGTAAGTTACGAAAGGGTACTCTCTGGGCCAGGGCTTGAGAACATCTACAGGTTTCTAAGGGAGAGGGCAGGGCTGGCTGAGCCAGAATGGCTCAAAGAGAGGTTCAAAAAAGAGGGATACGCCCCTGTCATAACTGATGTGGCTATAAGAGGTGGGGATGAGACCTGTAGACGTACTGTGGAACTCTTTATTTCCATATACGGTGCAGAGGCAGGAAACCTTGCCCTGAAGGTACTTGCCACAGGGGGCGTGTACATAGGTGGAGGGATAGCACCGAGGATAGTAGGACTTATAAAAAAGGGCAGGTTCATGGCTTCGTTCCTCGATAAGGGTAGGTTCAAAGACCTTCTATCCCATATACCAGTGTATGTGATACTCAACGAGAGGACACCCCTTCTCGGGGCACTCCGTTTTGCAGGTCTACTTGCTCAGGATGAAAGAGATAAGGGAGAGGGGAAAGAGGATACTCGTCTTTGAGACCACAGGTGAACTCGAAAGATACTGTGCAGAGACCATCATCCGTGTCTCAAATGACGAGGTGAGGAGGAAGGGGGTATTTTCCCTTGTCCTCTCAGGTGGCACCACACCCCGTGGTATTTACCAGATCCTTGCATCCAGAGGATTCAGAGACCGTATCCCATGGAAGGGGGTACATCTATTCTGGGGGGATGAGAGATGTGTAGCCATGGACCATCCAGATAGTAACTTCCACATGGCTTATGTGAATCTCATATCGAATGTACCCATACCAGAGGAGAACATCCACCGTGTACGTACAGAACTGCCACCCCAGAGGGCTTCCGCATTGTACGAAAAGGAGATAAGGGATTTCTTCGGTGGAGAGGATGTTGCCTTTGACCTTGTGCTACTGGGTCTTGGAAGGGACGGTCATACCCTTTCCATATTCCCCTTTACAGAGGCGGTGGATGTGACCGACAGGCTATTCGTTGCAAACTATGTAGAAACCCTTGACACCTACAGGCTCACCATGACCTACAGGGCAGTAAACAACGCACGTATGGTAATCTTTCTTGTAACAGGAAGGGAAAAAGCAGAGATCGTAAGGGATGTACTCAGTAGTCCCGTAAGAAAGGAGAAATACCCTGCACAGGGTGTAGAACCAAAGACCGGTAATCTACTCTGGCTTCTGGATAGTGGGTCTGGCAGGCTTATTGTGGGGGGGCGATAAATTATGGATATTCAGGGTATCATTTTTATTACAAAAAAACCTTTTTTATATCCATCCTTGAGTAAAAGAACCTGTCCTACCTTCTTACCTTCTTTACCTTGGTATGACAGTTTGCACACTTAAAGAGGGGAAATGTCTTTTTGTTCGTCCCATCGTGACAGCTGGCAGAGCCACAGTACTGTCCGTTCATGTTCTTCTTCATTGATATGTTGTTTGCCCTGCGTTTCTTCTTGAATATCTTGGGATGACAATCATTGCACTTGTATGCCCTCTCATGGATCTTGTGCGGGAATATTACTGGACCCACCCCTGCCTTCTTCATGCTGTTTATCTTCGAGTCCAGCTTTATCCTGTCCACTCCCTTCCCCTTGGCAATGGAAAGGGAAGAAAGAGAGAAGACAACAAGGAGTATAACCATTATGCGGAGAAAGACCATACACTCGACTCCTTCTTTAAGTTTATAGGGATGACCTCCCTGTCAGCCCTCAGGTACACTTAAGGGCGTCCATCCCTCTGGACGCCCTTTTTTCGATTGCTCTTCTCTATGTGTGGTTTATTTACTGTGCCTGAGCCTCTGACTCGCCCTTGGGTATGACATGACACCTGTTACAGTCTGTAAGCGGGAAGGCAACCTTACCGTGGCAC
>WGFF01000329.1 GCA_015492355.1 Deltaproteobacteria bacterium | reverse complement strand
GATATCGCATTGATGAAGAGGGGAGACCTCAGGGGTGCTGCGCTTAAGAGTTTTGACTGTGTGATGTGTGGCTTGTGCGCATCGAGGTGTCCTGCACAGATATCCCAGTTCACAGCAGCGATGTTCGTAAGAAGAATATACGGCAAATACCTCCTCCCACGGGCAGAACACCTCAAAAAACGCGTAGAGGATGTAAGGAGTGGAAAGTACGAAAGGATGCTCAAGGAGTTGACCTCCATGAAGATAGATGAGATAAAAAAACTCTATGTCGAACGTGAAAGGGAGCCAGACCTTGCAGAACCTGGAAAGTGGCTGCCAGAGGATAAGAGGTATCTCTGATATGGTCTCAGTGACAGGACCTTTGCAGAGGGTATGGGGGCTCGCCCTTCCAGATATGGAGGGGGATTTTCCCTCTACCCTTTCAGGAGATTTTAAGGGCGGGTGTTTTTTTAGAGGCAACATATCCTTTATTTAAAAGAAAGGAAATCCGGTCATGAGTGGATATACCCCTGAACTCAAGGAGCTGATAAAGAGGGTCGAGACAACAAGGGCCCAGAGGGTTGAGAAGGCAAAGAAGGGGGAGCACTTTCCAGCCCTTACGATGAGACAGAGGGAGGAGTGGCTCAGGAAGTACCATCCTGACTACAAGGAGGAAGGAAGAAGGGCTGTACGTGTGGGTCCGAACAGGGGAGAGGTGTTCCCGGAGGAGGTCTCCTCCCTGCTTGAGTCCAGGAGCAGGATAGACCCGGGGGGGTTCGATCTTTCGAGGGTCGACTACGAGACCGATGTGCTGGTCATAGGTGGTGGTGGTGCTGGCACTGCCTCTGCACTCACCGCACAGGAGCAGGGCTTGAGTGTACTCATATCGACGAAGTTGCGCCACGGCGATTCCAACACAGTCATGGCAGAAGGCGGTATACAGGCAGCAGACCAGGAGGGGGATTCCCCGTATTATCACTATATAGATGTGATCGGGGGCGGGCATTTCACAAACCAGCCCGAGCTTGTCGCAGCACTCACCAACGATGCCCCCCTTATAATACACTGGCTCGAGGACCTGGGTGTATGTTTCGACAAGTTCCCTGATGGAAGGATGAAGGTACGCCACGGTGGTGGCACATGTAGAAAGAGGATGCACTCCGCAGGGGATATGACAGGCGCGGAGATAATGAGGGTTTTGAGGGACGAGGCAAGGAACCGTCCCGGGATAAAGGTACTTGAGTTCTCACCCGCGGTGGAGATAATACTCGATACCGATGGTAATGCAAGGGGTGCGGTCCTCTACAACCTCGAGACAAAGGAATACTATACAGTAAAGGCAAAGGCGGTCATTATCGCAACCGGTGGTTTTGGCAGGCTCCATATCCAGGGCTTTCCCACAACGAATCATTATGGTGCAACAGCGGATGGTATTGTTATGGCGTACAGGGCTGGTGTGAGGCTCAAGGATATGGACTCCACACAGTACCATCCAACAGGGGCGGTGTATCCAGAACAGAATGTGGGTCTCCTGATTACAGAGAAGGTCAGGGGGCTCGGGGCACAGCTCCTGAATATAGACGGTGAGGAGTTCTGCTTTCCACTGGAGCCGAGGGATGTGGAGTCATCGTGTATAATAAGGGAGTGCCTCGATGTGGGCAAAGGTATTGTAACACCTGTGGGAAGGGTGGGGGTATGGCTCGACTCCCCCATGATAGACCTCCTCCACGGAGAGGGTACTGTAAGAAAGGAACTCCCTGCAAAGTACATACAGTTCAAGAGGTACGACATAGATATAAGCAAGGAGCCCATGCTCGTATATCCCACCCTCCACTACCAGAACGGCGGACTCATGATAGATGAGTGGTCTCAGACAGATGTGCCCGGGCTCTTCAGTGCTGGAGAGGTATCAGGTGGTGTGCACGGAAGGAATAGGCTTATGGGTAATTCCCTTCTTGATGTGCTTGTTTTCGGAAGACGTGCAGGTATAAGGGCTTCTGAGTATGCAAAGAGGTGTAAATCGAACGCAAGGCTTACACTCAGGCATGTGGAGGAATTCCACAGGGAGCTCGAAAGGGAGGGGATAGAGAGTCCACACCATGGACCCATGCTCCTTCCAGACTATACACCAGACCATGTACGCGAGAGGAGAACCAGCCTTGGAGGTGAACTCTGAGGTTTATCGCAACACAGAGGAGGGCTTTGTGAATGAATATTCATGAATACCAGGCAAAGGAGATTTTCAGGAGGTTCGGTGTTCCTGTGCCCAGGGGCAGGGTAGCCTTCAGTCCCACCGAGGCAGAGGTCATAGCAGAGGAACTCCTTGGTGAGGGAGAGATATGTGTGGTTAAGGCACAGATACATGCAGGTGGTAGGGGCAAGGCAGGAGGTGTGAAACTTGCCAGGACAAAACAGGAAGCCTTTGAACATGCAAGAAGACTTCTCGGCAATGTACTTGTGACCCATCAGACAGGACCCGCTGGAAAGGAGGTAAAGAAGGTACTCGTGGAGGAGGGCTGTAAGATAGAGCGGGAGCTCTACATAAGCCTCGTTGTGGACAGGAGCAGAGAGAGGGTGGTTGTTATGGCATCACAGGAAGGTGGTGTAGAGATAGAGGAGGTTGCAAGGAAAACACCCGAGAAGATAATAAAGGAATATATAGACCCTGCGGTTGGTCTCATGCCCTATCAGGCAAGAAAGATTGCCTTCAGGCTCGGCTTCGATAAGAAACAGATAGGTAAGGTGGTGAGGTTTCTTGGAGGGCTTTACAACGCCTTTACATCCACCGATGCATCCCTTGTGGAGGTCAATCCCATGGTTGTAACCGGTGAGGGAGAACTGCTGGCACTGGATGCAAAGATGGGCTTTGATGACAATGGTCTTTTCAGACACAAGGACATAGAGGATATGAGGGACCTCGATGAGGAAGACCCCAGGGAGATAGAGGCATCGAGGTACAATCTCAACTACGTTGCCCTTGACGGCAATATAGGATGTATGGTAAACGGTGCTGGTCTTGCCATGGCGACCATGGATATTATAAAGCTCTACGGCGGGAGCCCTGCGAATTTTCTCGATGTGGGAGGCGGTGCATCCCAGGAGCAGGTACAATCAGCGTTCAAGATACTCACATCCGACAGGAACGTAAAGGCGATACTTGTAAACATATTCGGTGGCATAATGAGGTGCGATATCATTGCAGAGGGTATTGTGGGGGCTGCAAAAGAGGTGGGAATAAAGGTGCCCCTTGTTGTGAGACTCCAGGGCACAAACATGGAACTCGGAAGGAAGATACTCTCGGAGTCCGGGTTCAACATAATCCCTGCTGAGACCATGGATGAAGCCGCACAGAAGGTGGTGGAGGCGGCTGGCAAAGTATAAAAGGGAGGTTATACTTAAAAGATGAGTATTCTTATCAATAGTGACACAAGGGTTATCTGCCAGGGCATAACAGGCGAGCAGGGCACATTCCATACGCGACAGATGGTAGGCTACGGCACAAAGATGGTCGGTGGTGTTACCCCTGGCAAGGGTGGCGAGAAGGTGGACGGTATACCGGTGTTCAATACCGTTCAGGAGGCTGTGAAGGAGACATCAGCAGATGCATCTGTCATATACGTGCCTGCCCCTTTTGCCGCAGATGCGATAATGGAGGCTGTGGACAGCGGTATAAGGCTCGTTGTGTGTATAACAGAGGGCATCCCGGTACAGGATATGATAAGGGTTAAGAGATTCATGGAGGGCAAACCCTCTCGCCTTGTGGGACCGAACTGTCCCGGGGTCATAACACCAGAGGAATGCAAGATAGGCATAATGCCCGGACATATCCACAAAAAGGGCAGGGTAGGGGTGGTATCAAGGAGTGGTACACTGACATACGAGGCAGTGGATCAGCTTACCCGCCTTGGACTCGGTCAGTCCACATGCGTGGGTATAGGTGGAGACCCTGTGAACGGTACGAGTTTTGTCGATGTGCTTGAGATGTTCCAGAACGACCCTGAGACAGAGGCTATAGTCATGATAGGAGAGATAGGCGGTAGCAGTGAGGAGGAGGCAAGCGAGTTCGTAAAAAAGCACGTTACAAAGCCAGTTGTGGGATATATAGCAGGCGTTACCGCACCGAAGGGCAAGAGGATGGGACACGCAGGAGCCATAATCACAGGTGGCAAGGGTACAGCAGAGGAAAAGATACAGGCAATGGAAGAGGCAGGAATAAGGGTTACACGTAATCCAGCAGAGATAGGTAAAACCGTTCTGGAAGTTCTTGGCAAAATGTGATATGCTCTGAGGGAAACCCTCTGAACGGTCACCCTTTTTTGAAAAGAAGGTAGTCTCCTTTCCTAAAAAACTTTTAGATTAGAAGTTTTG
>WGFF01000328.1 GCA_015492355.1 Deltaproteobacteria bacterium | reverse complement strand
GTTGAGCCGAGGGCTTTCACCTCTGACTTACCAAGCCACCTACGCGCGCTTTACGCCCAGTGATTCCGAGCAACGCTTGCATCCTACGTATTACCGCGGCTGCTGGCACGTAGTTAGCCGATGCTTCCTCTGCGGGTACCGTCAGTCCCAAGGGGTATTAGCCCAAGGGAGTTTCTTCCCCGCTGACAGAGGTTTACGACCCGAAGGCCTTCTTCCCTCACGCGGCGTCGCTGCGTCAGGCTTTCGCCCATTGCGCAAGATTCCTCACTGCTGCCTCCCGTAGGAGTCTGGCCCGTGTTCCAGTGCCAGTGTGGCTGGTCGTCCTCTCAGACCAGCTACCCGTCTTAGCCTTGGTGAGCCATTACCTCACCAACCAGCTGATGGGACGCGGGCTCATCCCCACACGGCAGGCCCCCGAAGGGGTCCCCACCTTTAACCACGAAACATACATCCCGTGGTCTTATCCGGTATTAGCCCGCCTTTCGGCGGGTTATCCCGGTCGTAGGGGTAGATTACCCACGCGTTACTCACCCGTGCGCCGCTTTACTCACCCCCCGAAGGGGGCTTTCTCGCTCGACTTGCATGTGTTAGGCACGCCGCTAGCGTTCGCTCTGAGCCAGGATCAAACTCTCCAGTTTAAACTGTAAAAGGATTTAAAAAAGGAATCGACAGACGGGCAGAGCTCGCTATTTAGTTTTCAAAGAACAACCCCTCTATTTCCAATTTATCACCAACAATATGCCTTGTCAAGGGGTACTGAGAGAGGTCTCAGTATCATGGCAAAGATATATTATTATAAGAAACCTCGAATTTGTCAAGAGAAAAATACCTTCCTGAAGGTTCTCCTGCCCACACTCAGGAGAAAAGACCCGCTTGTTTCGACCTCGAATCCCGTATCCATAACCTTTCTTCCGTCTATCCTGACACCACCCTGTCTTATAAGCCTCACAGCCTCAGAACTACTCCTTACAAGACCCGCCCTGAGCATCACCTTTGGAAGCCACATCCTCTCCCCTTCCCTCTCTATCCTCACCTCTTCTATCTCCTCTGGTATCTCTCGCCTCGAAAATACAGACCTGAACCTCTCCTTAGCCCTCAGGGCAGATTCCTCACCGTGGAACCTCCTGGTCAGTTCAAAGGCGAGAGCCTCCTTTGCGGTCATGGGATGTATCCTGCCAGACCTTATATCATTGATTCTCTCCTGGGATACATCCGTAAGGAGCTCGTAGTACGTTATCATGAGTTCATCGCTTATGGACATGACCTTGCCGAATATCTCCTCAGGTGGCTCTGTTATACCTATGTAGTTGCCGAAGGATTTGCTCATCTTCTGCACCCCGTCTGTACCCACAAGAAGGGGCATGGTAACCACCACCTGCGGGGGCTGACCGAATTCCCGCTGGAGGTCCCTGCCAACAAGGAGATTGAAGAGTTGATCCGTACCACCCAGTTCCACATCCGCCCTGAGTACCACAGAGTCATACCCCTGTATGAGGGGATAGAGAAACTCATGTATGGCAATGGGCCTGCCAGACCTGTATCTTTTCTGGAAATCGTCCCGCTCAAGCATCCTTGCAACCGTATATCTCGATGCAAGGTCTATGAGGTCCCCTGCAGTAAGCCTCTTCATCCATTCGCTGTTGAACACTATCTCTGTCTTTTCTCTGTCGAGTATCTTGAAGACCTGGTCTGTGTATGTACGGGCATTGGCTCTTACCTCCTCCTCTGTAAGCGCCTTTCTCGTCTCGGACTTCCCGGAGGGATCCCCTATCATACCTGTAAAATCCCCTATAACGAGTACAACCCTGTGCCCGAGGTCCTGAAAGTTTTTAAGCTTCTGTATGAGCACCGTATGACCGAGATGGAGGTCTGGTGCGGTTGGATCGAAGCCAGCCTTTACCCTCAGGGGTTTATTCGTCCTGCACGACTCCCTCAGCCTCTCAAGGAGCTCATCCTCTTCTATGATATCAACAGCACCCCTCTTTATTATCTCAAGCTGTCTTTCGGGCTCAAACTCCATCCCTCTTCTCTCTAATGTATATCCTTCCCGAAAGCTTCCTGCCCTCTATCCACTCTTTTACCCTTTTATCTCAGGACCTCCCTTATCCTCTCTATACCCTGTGCCCTTCCATTTGCAGGGTCTATCCTGATTACCACGCCCTGGAGTTCTGTCCTGCCACCTGCCACATCGAATCTCACCGGCATCCTTGTAAGGAACCTTTCGAGGACGAGTTCCTTTTTTATGCCTATTACAGAATCCACCGGTCCTGTCATACCTGTATCGGTTATGAAGGCGGTGCCTCCAGGGAGCACCCTTTCATCTGCGGTCTGCACATGGGTATGTGTGCCGACCACAGCACTCACCCTGCCATCAAGGAACCATCCCACTGCCATCTTCTCGGAGGTCGTCTCTGCATGCATATCGACGACTATAACCGGGGTTATCCTTCCCAGCTCCTCCACTATCTCTCTACCCACCCTGAAGGGACAGTCCATCTCGTCCATAAAAACCCTTCCAGAGAGGTTTACAACCCCCACCCTGACCCCGCTCGCACATTCAAAGACAAGCCATCCTTTGCCCGGTACACCTGAAGGATAATTGGCAGGTCTCAGGAGGTAATCCGCATCGTTTATAAAACTACAGACCTCCTTTCTGTCCCAGATGTGGTTGCCAGAGGTTACCACATCGACATGGAGTTCCCTCAGTTCGTCGTATATGGATGGCGTGATACCGAATCCACCCGCTGAGTTCTCACCATTGGCAATGACAAGATCAGGCGAATAACGCACAATAAGACCTGGCAGTAACTCCTTTATAGCCCTTCTGCCAGGTCTCCCCACTATATCACCTATAAAGAGTATCTTTAAACTACTGTCCATTCCTCAGAGCGACATGGTTCCCTATTTCGCATACTCCACCGCCCTGGTCTCCCTTATGACAGTAACCTTTATCTGACCGGGATAGGTGAGTTCCTTTTCTATCTTCTTTGCTATATCCCTTGAGAGCACAAGGGCACCCTCATCCGTTATGGAGCGGTGTTCCACTATCACCCTGAGCTCCCTTCCTGCCTGAAGGGCAAAGGATTTCTCCACCCCTGAGAAACTCTTTGCTATCCTCTCGAGGTCTTCTATCCTCTTTATGTATGTCTCCACCATCTCCTTACGTGCACCTGGGCGAGCTGCAGAGAGTGTATCTGCTGCCTGCACGAGTACACCGAGTATGGTATCAGGATGGTCATCATGGTGTGTGGCAATGGCAGAGACTATCCTGGGCGATTCACCGTATTTTTTGGCGAGCTCCGCACCTATGTGGGCATGGGGTCCCTCAACCTCGTGGTCAACAGCCTTGCCTATATCATGGAGCAATCCTGCCCTCCTTGCCTGCTTGGCTGGAAGACCCAGCTCCGCAGCCATTATCCCGCATATAAACGCAACCTCAAGGGAATGGGAATAGACGTTCTGGGCATAACTGGAACGGAACTTGAGCCTGCCTATGAGTTTCTGTAACTCCTTGTGCATGCCATGGAGCCCGGTATCGAATATGGCACGCTCTCCAGCCTCGAGTATCGCCTGCGAGACCTCCCCCTCTACCTTCGATACCACCTCCTCTATCCTCGCAGGGTGTATCCTTCCGTCTGCAATGAGCCTTTCAAGGGATATCTTTGCTATCTCCCTTCTTATGGGATTGTGTCCAGAAAGTATGACAGCCTCGGGGGTATCGTCTATTATCACGTCTATACCTGTTATTGCCTCTATAGCCCTTATGTTTCTTCCTTCCCTTCCGATTATCCTGCCCTTCATCTCATCGTTGGGCAGGTTCACAACAGAGACAGTCCTCTCCGCAACATACTCACCCGCATACCTCTGTATGGCAAGGCTTATAATCTCCTTTGCCTTCCTGTCCGCCTCTGTCCTGGTCTCCTCCTCTATCCTTTTAAGGTATCTTCCTGCCTCAAGCTTCGCCTCGTTCTCCATCATCTCGATAAGAAGCCTCTTTGCATCCTCCGCAGATATGCCCGACAGTCCCTCAAGCCTCCTTTTCTGCTCCATTATCAGCTCGTTGTACCTGGATTCCATCTCCTCTATCTTCTTTTCCTGGTACCTCAGGCCCTTCTCGCGCTTGTTGAGCTCCCCTTCTCTTCTGTCTATGACCTCGAACTTCCTGTCGAGGTTCTCCTCCTTCTGAAGAAGCCTCTTTTCAAGGGACTGGATCTCCTTTCTCCGCTCCCGCATCTCCTTTTCAAACTCGATCTTACTCTGGAAGATCCTGTCCTTTGCCTGGAGATTAGCCTCTTTTTTTATGTTCTCTGCCTCTTTTCGGGCTTCTGCTATGATACTCTCTGCGGTCTTTTTACTACCCTCTATACTGCTCTCTACTATCTTCTTTCTCAGTATAAAACCTATACCGATACCTATAAGTACAGCCAGAATCAGAAGGGCAGATACGATTAAGCTCATGGACCAATGCATAAAAGCACCCCTTTCTCACCCGTGATGTAGAACTTCAGGGAGAATCCCCTGAAAAACCCCGTTTCAAAAGAATTGGTA
>WGFF01000327.1 GCA_015492355.1 Deltaproteobacteria bacterium | reverse complement strand
CAGATATTCTCACCTCTGACGATGGCAAGGGATAGTGAGGTGTGAGTATGAGAACTACCTTAAGAAGAGGAACTAAGTGGTACTGAGGGTATGTCCAAGTTGTGATAGGGCGTTTTATACCATCTCCCGTGAGTATTGTCCTTCGTGCCCTTATTGCAGGTATGTACTCGCAGATAGGAGGACTCACGAAAGGATAAGAACGAGTGTGGAATTCAGTTTCTCCAACGGGGGACCTGACAGGGAGGCTACATTGATAGACTTTTCTACAACAGGGGCAAGGATAATATACCAAGGGCAGTCTCTGCCTGTTAATATGATTATAAATATCAATATTGATGAGGTCAATATTCATGGTCCTGCAAAGGTGGTATGGAGTCAGGAACTTAATCTCATGTTATCACAGACAGGACTTAGGCTTCTGGTGAAGTCGGATTGATCGCCAAAAGGGAGGCTATTATGGAAAGGTCTTCATGGTTTGTTCCCCCGTTAGTATTTATACTTTCCATGGTTTTTGTTCAAGCAGTATATGGATTCGATATAGAAATAGACGAATTGGCTGAATCCGGGCTCCCTGAGTACGTTATAGGTCCTGAGGATGTGCTGGAGATATCGGTATGGAAGAATTCTGAGCTCTCGAAGGTGGTGATAGTAAGGCCAGATGGGATGATATCACTGCCCCTTATAGGGGATGTGAAGGCTGCTGGTCGTACACCGAGTGAACTGCGGGAGGCAATAATAGATAAGCTCAAGGAGTATCAGGAAACAGTAATAGCCTCTGTGATAGTTCAGGAGGTCAATAGTTACAGGATTTTCATCCTCGGAGAGGTTATAAGGCCCGGTACATATCTTATGAAGAGACGAACCACACTCCTTCAGGCAATAGCACTTGCAGGGGGTTTCAATCAATTTGCATCAAAGAATAAGATAGTCGTAATCCGTGAAAAGGATGACAGGACAGGTAAGGAAGAAAAGATACTCGTCCGTTTTGATGACATAGTGGATGTGGATGAGACCTCTGATAAGAATCTAATTCTCAAGCCAGGAGATACGATCTTTGTACCGTAGAACAGGGGTTGTGATTATCTCTGTTTTATTCACCTTACCGTACTGGCAGGAAGTAATGGCTGGCATGATACTTAGACCTTCTATTGCTGTAACAGAAAGATACGACAGCAATCCATATTACATGAGTGAAGATGCGAGATATGATTTTTTTACCTCCCTGTCTCCACGGATAGAGTTCGGGAAGGAAGAAAAGAGATATACCTTGAGGGGTGCTTACGGGTTGAATTCAATGTACTATGCAAGGGACCAGAATCTGAATTATACAAGCCACAACGCGAGCCTCATGGTGGAAGCAATGGTTTCTAAGAACCTCACCATAGGGCTTGGTGATACCTTTACGTATACACAGGAATCACTTGAGGCAACGGACGTGGGTATACAGGTGGGAAGGGGTGATATACTGTCTAATTCTGTATCTGCGGATATAAATTATATATTGAGCCAGAGGACACATACAGGTATGACCCTCTCCAGCTCGATCCTTGATTTCAAGACCTCTGGACTACTGGATACAAGGACCGACTCTTCCACCATATTCATTAACTATGAATCGACACCTGGCAGGACATTTAACGTAAACTACGGTGTATCGAATCTTTTATTTAATGCCCCTGATGGGGGCCAGAGTATCCTGAGCCATTCCCTTTCTCTCGGTATGACAGGGCAACTCTCTCCTACCCTGTCTTTTGGACTTTCAGGTGGTGCGGTATATATACCTGATATAGGGGATCATTACAACTGGACAGCAGACCTCTCCATAGAGAAGACCTTTCAGAGATCGACCCTCAGCCTTGCCTATACAAGGGGTGTTACGAATACATCCGGACTTACGGATGAGGTCAATATAAATGACAGGCTTTCAGCAGGATGGGATCTTTCCCTTTCCAGACTATTTTCTGTTTCACTCTACAGTGGGTTTTCAAAGAGTAGGTCCGAGCCAGAGGGTATAGTGGATCTCATATCCTATGATGGTGGAATAACCTGCATGTGGCAACCATATACGTGGATGAATATGGGCATTGGTTATTCACACTTTCAGCAGTGGTCGGATACATACATCGGTGGGGATATCTCAAGGGATCAGGTCTTTGTGAATCTTACGACCTTTACAGAGTGGAGGTATTGAAATCACCTTTATGGAACAGCAGGGGAAAACACCTCTCGAATACATAGAGATACTTTACAGGCGCAAATGGTTCCTTATAGTCCCTGCCATACTGGGAACCATCATAGGGGGCTTTATCGCATATACCCTGCCGTCTTACTATCGTTCGACCACACTTATACTCGTTGAGGAACAGAAGGTACCACAGAAATATGTGATGCCTGCTGATATGACACCTATAGAACAGCGTCTCAGTACCCTCAGGCAGCAGGTAATGAGCAGGACAAAACTCGAGCAGATTATCGAGGATTTCGGGCTCTACCAGGATGGTGAATCATCCAACTCATTAATAAACTTCCTCAACAACATAGAGCTCTTCAAGAGATTGGGACTCTTCCAGAAGATAAAAGCCACAAAGGAAGAGATCATCGAACGAATGAGGGAGGATATAGAGGTAGAGGTCATCGGTAGGAGAAGAGGTGGTGGCGATGCATTCAGTATAAGTTACATAGGCAAGGACCCATTTATCACCATGCAGGTAACCAATGCCCTCGCCTCACTCTTTATAGAGGAGAACCTGAAAATCAGGGAACAATATGCAGAGGGGACATCAGAGTTCCTTGCCGGTGAACTCGAAAGGGCGAGAAAGGAACTCGAAAAGCAGGAGACCGCCCTCAGAAGATTCAAGGAGACACACCTCGGGAGTCTTCCAGAACAACTCGATGCAAATCTCAGGACCCTGGATAGACTCCAGCTCGAGCTTCAATCGGTACAGGATGCCATAAGGAATGCGGAGGAGAGAAAGCTATTTCTCGAGGAACAGATAAGAATGGAGCGTCAAGCCATCCTGAGCACAACAGCGGTAACACCTGCACCTGTGGTGGTGACAGACCCGCTTGTTGAGGAACTCGAAAGGCTCAAGGGAGAACTCACACACCTTCT
>WGFF01000326.1 GCA_015492355.1 Deltaproteobacteria bacterium | reverse complement strand
ATAGTCTCAACACTCATCGTTCTGACCATCCTTATCTTCACTCCACTCCTCACGGGACTCCATTTCCTCAGGCATCTGGATGACGATACGAAAAGGATAGATGTTCTAACACGTGCCCGCTATCATCTCGACCGCTTGTTCCATCTCACACTATCCACCCAGGGGTTACTCGCGGGCTCCATCCGTGAAGAGACAGAAAGCCTGGCTTCACTCCTTGAGGGATTGAGGAATGGTGATACGGAGAGAGGTATTCCACAGGTAGATGACCCTTCCTTTAAGGAGAGCCTCTCACGCATCCTTAAAAGGCTTGAGGATATCGAAGCCCCCACGACAGCACAGGGACGTGAGACGGTAGCCTTACTTTTTGAGATATCCACATCACTCAACGACCTCCTTTTGAAACTCGAGGACAGATCATCCACGAGGATAAGGCATTTCTACACTATCCTCATCCTCTTTACCGTGGCTATACTCCTCTCTGTCCTGGGCTCCACCTTCTTCCTTTCGAGACGTATCATACAGCCCCTTGGTGAGCTTACAGGCGGACTCAAAAGTCTCCTCAGTGGCAACCTCGATATACGTTTGAGATGGGATTACCACGATGAATTCGGCAGTATAGCCAAATCGTGCAACAGGATAGTAGACTGCTTGAAGGACTCAGAAGCCCGTTATGTGGACCTTACACGGACAATCCCCGACAGTGTGATAGACCTTGGCATGGATGGCACCATAAGGTATGTGAACGAGGCGACCCTTACGATGACCGGTTATGGTGAAGGTGATCTTGTGGGAAGGAACCTCAAGGATTTTGTGCCTCAGGACCACCACTATAAGATAGACGAACTCATGGGGTGTATTAACAGTGGCAGTGCGGTAAAGAATCATGAACTCCCCTTTGTGTTCAGGGACGGCAGGACCAACACCCTTGAGCTCAGTGCGGTGCCTGTGAGGAAAGAGGGTGGCATAATCGGGTGCAGGTGTGTGGCAAGGAACATAGAGGAACGCAAAAGGATAATGGAAGAACTCGAACACGCCAGAATGGAGGCTGAAAGGACATCAGAGAAACTCAAAAAGACCATAAAGGACCTCGAGGAGTTTGCCATACTCGCTGTACGGAGGGAACTTAAGATGAAGGAGATAAGGGAGGGTTTCAAAAGGCTCAGGGAGAAGACCTGAATATAGCCTGCCAGGGCAAACCATGGAAGAGTACAGAAGGCACACCTTCAAAGAGAAAGGTTTTCTTATGGAATCTACCAGCAGTCTTGAGGAGATATGCTGGGCTGTGGGTCATATTATACATTTTCTTGTCGATCCTGTGGTCCTGATAGACCGAAACGGTGAGGTGAGGGCTGGCAACAGGGCATTCCTTGAACTCCTCGGATACACAGAAGCCGAGCTGAAGGGAAGGGCTTTTGATGGATTTTGTAGACTCCCATCCCGTGAGGAATCCCTGACCATGCTACTTAAAAGATACGGCTCTGTGAGGGAGCTCGATATGGGACTCAGGACCAAAGATGGCAGGGATATACCTGTAAGTTTCTCAGTCTCGCCAGTGGTAAGTAACGATACCAGTGTCATCTATATCGGCATTGCCAGGGATCGAAGGGAAGACCTCCGTCTCCTCAAGGAGCTGGAAGGGACGAAGGATGAACTCAAAAGAAGGATAGATGCGCTTGAGGAGTTCAGAGAGGGTATCCTCTACATGCTCCACGATCTTGACAGGAACGAGAACGAACTCGAAGAGATACGCAGAAGGCTCAAGGAGACCCAGGAACAACTCTTCCAGTCGAGCAAGCTTAAGGTCCTTGGAGAGATAGCCGCAGGACTTGCCCATGAGCTGAACCAGCCCCTTACAGTGATACGGGGGCTTTCCCAGAATCTACTGCGCAAAACAAGCCCCAGAGACCAGGATTATGAAAAACTCAAACTCATGGTGGATGCATCCAGACGGATGGAGGAGATAATAAACCATCTCAGGGTATTTTCGAGGATGGATGAGCCAGAGTTCAGGATAATAGACCTCAACGATGTGATAAGGAACACCCTCAAGATGGTAAAGGAACTCCTGGCACGGCATTCCATAGAGATAAGGCTGAGCCTATCACCCCTTCCACCCATACGTGGATGTGCGAACAAACTGGAACAGGTAATCATAAACCTTGCAACCAATGCAAGAGACGCCATGCCAGATGGTGGGGTCCTTTCCATATCCACCAGGACAGTGGATGATAATGGCAGAAGGTATGCAGAGGTAACGGTGAGTGACACAGGCTATGGTATACCCGATGATATAATCCACAGGATATTCGACCCCTTCTTCACCACAAAGGAAGAGGGCAAGGGAACAGGCTTGGGACTCTCCATAAGTTATAGTATAATCAAGGATCACAGGGGGGAGATAAAGGTCAGGAGCAAAAAGGACAAGGGTACCATCTTTTTTATAAGACTCCCCACGACCTGAAGGGCAGGGGATACTTTTTTCGTTGCATTTCCAGCTCATTAGACTTTAGATTAAAAGTTTTAGGGAAGGGAGTTTGAGGGAAACCACTTTTACAAAAGGGGTTTCCCTCAGAATTTAGTCCGAAAAAGATTTTTAAAAGATCAGGGATTCCTCCATAAATGACCACAGGGATAGTTCACCACTGCTTGAGCCTTCTGCGTTCGTTCATGGACCTCCTCTTCCCGCCTTTATGTCATCTGTGCGGGGACAATCTTATAGACGATGGTTTCTGTACCGTGTGTCTCGATGGATTCAGGAGGGTGGAAGGCCCTGTGTGCAGTGTATGTGGTATGCCCTTTGTCCACGGTGTAGGTACCGATCATGTCTGTGGTGAATGTCTCACCACCAAGAGGAGATTCATCATGGCAAGGAGTGTATTCCTTTACGAGGGTATGGCACTCCATGCCCTCCATCTGTTGAAGTATTCAGGCAGGACAGAGCTTGCAAGACCCCTGGGATATATCCTTGCAAAGGAGATGGCAGTACCAGAGGGGATAGACCTTGTTGTCCCTGTGCCCATCCACAGGGACAGACTCAGGCAGAGGGGTTTTAATCATGCACTCCTCCTTGCAAGAGAGGTCGCAAGGTACCATGGTCTTGCACTCGATTATACCAATCTCAAGAAGACAAGGGAGACACCCTCCCAGGTGGGATTGAAAAGGGACGAAAGAAGGAGGAACGTAAGGGGCGCATTCTCGGTGGAGAGAAGGGAGGTATTCCGTAACAGGAGGATACTCCTTGTTGACGACGTATATACCACAGGTGCCACTGTGAATGAGTGCGCTGGGGTCATAGAGAGGGCTGGTGGCTCAGTGGTGGTATTGACCCTTGCCAGGGCTGTGTGAATATGGTATTCAAAGGGCGTATGAAAAAGGTACGTTCACTTAAAAGACTCCTGCAGGAGATCGGACCACTCAGAAGGAGTGGTAAAAGGATAGTATTCACCAACGGATGTTTCGACATACTCCATGCAGGTCACGTCAGATACCTCACCAAGGCGAAGTCACTGGGTGATGTACTCGTGGTAGGGCTCAACAGTGATGATTCTGTGCGGGCTATCAAGGGGAATACAAGACCCATAGTGCCAGAGAAGGAAAGGGCAGAGGTGCTCGGTGGGCTCGAGGCTGTGGACTATATAGTCATATTCAGGGAGCCTACCCCTGTAAGACTCATACATGCTATAAAGCCTGATGTACTTGTAAAGGGTGCTGACTGGGATGAGGACAGGATAGTAGGGGCTGACATAGTGAAGAGGAGTGGCGGAAGGGTTGCAAGGATAAGGCTACTTAAGGGAAGATCAACCACCTCCATAATAGAGAGGATACTGGAGATTTACGGGGATTGATGTCCCTTCGGGACTAAAAGATGCGAGCCATCCACTTGGGCTGGGGATAGGGGAAAGCCCCCTAAAGGAGAGCTTTCCCCTCGTTGATTTTTTTCTCAACAGTCGAAGTACAGGAAGAACTCGTATGGCACTGGTCTCTGCTTTATCTCATCCACCTCTCTCGACTGTTTGTACTCTATCCATGTATCTATGACATCCTGTGTGAACACGTCTCCCTTGAGCAGGAATTCATGGTCCTCCCTGAGCGCATCGAGTGCCTCTTCGAGCGAGCCTGCTGCACTCGGTACCTTTGCGAGCTCCTCTGGTGAGAGGGCGTAGATATCCTTGTCGAGTGGTTCACCAGGATCTATCTTGTTCTGTATCCCATCGAGTCCTGCCATGAGCATTGCAGAGAATGCAAGGTAACCGTTGCAGGATGGGTCAGGGAACCTCACCTCTATCCTCTTTGTCTTTGGTGAGGGTGAGTACATGGGTATCCTCACCGCGGCAGAGCGGTTTCTCACAGAGTAGGCGAGATTTATGGGTGCCTCAAAACCCGGGACAAGCCTCTTGTAGGAGTTGGTACTCGGGTTGGTAAAGGCATTGAGGGCACGGGCGTGTTTGAGTATGCCACCTATGTAGTACATGGCGGTCTCACTCAAGCCCCCGTACTTGTCCCCTGCAAAGACAGGCTTTCCATCCTTCCAGATGGACTGGTGTGTGTGCATACCTGTTCCATTGTCACCGAATATGGGTTTCGGCATGAAGGTAACGGTCTTGTTCCACTTCCTTGCCACATTCTTGATTATGTACTTGTACCACATGAGTTTGTCGCCCATCCTGAGCAGGCTGTCGAACCTCATATCTATCTCGGCCTGACCTGCTGTTGCCACCTCGTGGTGTTGGCATTCGAGCTGTATGCCCACCTGCTCCATTATAAGGCACATCTCTGTCCTTATGTCCTGGTGCTTGTCCATTGGTGGAACAGGGAAATACCCCTCCTTGTGTCTGGGCTTGTATCCCAGATTGGGGCACTCCTCACGTCCAGAGTTCCATATACCCTCCACTGAATCTATAAAGTAGAACCCATGGTCAGCCCCCTGGCTAAACCTTATATCATCGAAGATGAAGAACTCGGGCTCTGGACCGAAGTACGCAACATCACCTATACCAGTGGACTTCAGGTATGCCTCTGCCTTTTTGGCGATATTTCTCGGATCCCTTGAGTATGGCTCCTTTGTGATGGGATCGTAGATGTTGCAGATGAGTGTGAGTGTGGGTGTCTCTGTAAATGGATCCATCACAGCGGTTGTGGGGTCAGGCACAACGAGCATATCACTTGCATGTATCGGCTGCCAGCCACGTATACTCGAACCATCGAAACCGACTCCCTCCTCGAAGATATCCTCTGAGAGCTCGGAGACAGGAATGGAGAAATGCTGCCAGATGCCGATGAAGTCCAGAAACTTCAGGTCCACCATCCTGGCATTGTTCTCCTTGGCAAACTT
>WGFF01000325.1 GCA_015492355.1 Deltaproteobacteria bacterium | reverse complement strand
GATAAGTCTTTTGATTCTACATGTGCCCATTTATCTTAAGGGTAATGGGTATCTTTTTCGGACTAAATCCGGGGGGAAAAACATTTTGTACCAAACAATCGCGATAGCCCGGAGGGTCTTCCCCACAACAAAAGTTCAGGTCCGATTTGATGAACCATTACCTTTTGAAAAGGGGATATATAAAAATACACCACTCCCCCTCTTCCCTCCGGGGGACTCAAAAAGTCAGCAAACCCGAATTGGAGGATTTTGAAGTAAGATAACACAAAAAGAAGGAAATAACAACAAGGTTTTTATGGAGGAAGGGAGATGGTCCTCATTCCCTGATGAGTTTACCCCTGCCACCTCTCCAGAGGATGAGAAAGGGGCTTGCAACAAAGATGGACGAATACGTCCCCACCAGCACACCCACAAAGAGGGTGAAGGAAAAATCATGTATGACCTCTCCTCCCATTATGAGGAGTGCCACAAGCACAAGGAGGGTGGTAAGGGAGGTTACAAGGGTTCTGCGGAGCACCTCGTTTATACTCCTGTTTATTATCCTTTCGAGCCCATCTTTTGCGTACTTCTTTACGTTCTCACGTATCCTGTCGAACACGACCACTGTGTCTGTAAGTGAGTATCCTGCAAGTGTAAGGAGGGCTGTGACTATAAGGAGGTTTATCTCCTTGTTGATAACATAGAGTATACCCATCACAGTGAGCACATCATGGAATGTTGCAAGCACCGCAGCCACACCGAACCTCAGCTCGAACCTCCATGCAACATACAGGAGTATGCCGAAGAGAGAGAGTCCCACAGCCCAGAGGGCATCCTTCTGGAGTTTCCTGCCCACCGTGGGTCCGACCTCTGTTACCATGTCTATTGTGTATGGATTGTCAGGGAAGGCTTCTGTAAACACCTCCCCTATACCCTTTGAAATACCCCTCAGGTCTCCACCTGATCTTTTGACCCTCACAAGGAGCTTTGTTGCCTCTGCAAACTGCTGGAGGTCGGCATCCTCAAAACCCTTCTCCCCCAGTATCTTCCTCACCCTGTCTATCTCCACAGGTCTTTCGAACCTGAACTGTATGGCAACACCACCGGCAAAATCAGTGCCCAGATTGGCCCTGCCCAAGGGAATGGAGATTACCGCAACAAGACCCACAAGCACAAGTATAGTGGACACCACAAAGGCTATACGCCTTTTGCCAAGAAAGTCTATATTCGTCTCTCCCAGTATATCCATCTCTCCTCCTGACTTATATGCTCAGGCTCTTTACACGGAATTTGTCATTCTGTATATCGAAGGCGACCTTTGTACCCACAAGGGCTGTAAATAGATTTATAAGTATACCCATGCTCAGGGACACCGCAAACCCCTTTATGGGTCCACTTCCGAACTGGAAGAGCACGAAAGCGGTTATGAGTGTGGTCACGTGTGAGTCTATAATGGTCCACCATGCCCTCTCATAGCCTGCCTCCACAGCAGACCTCGGGGTGCGTCCTGCCCTCAACTCCTCCTTTATCCTCTCAAAGATGAGTACATTCGAATCGACACCCATGCCTATGGTAAGTATAATCCCTGCTATACCAGGAAGCGTGAGCGTGGCATTGAACCATGCCATTGCACCGAGGAGCATGAGTACATTCAAGAATATGGCTATATCCGCTATGATACCCGAAAGCCTGTAATAAACTATCATGAACAGGAGTACGAGCACCCCTCCCACTATCATCGCCTTTATACCCGCCTGTATGGAGTCCGCTCCTAAGGTGGGACCGACCGTTACGTTCTGTATTATATCTACAGGTGCGGGCAGTGCCCCTGCCCTGAGGACTATGGCAAGGTCATGTGCCTCCTCGTATGTAAAGCCACCTGTTATCTGAGCCCTTCCACCACTTATCCTCTCCTTTATCTGGGGGGCGGAATGTACCTTGCCATCGAGGATTATGGCGAGCCTCTTTCCCTTATACTGAGAGGTAATCTTCTCGAATATACGTGCACCTGTTGAATCGAAGGTAAGGGAGACATAGGGCTCGTTGAACTGGGTATCGAATGCGACCCTTGCATCAGAGAGCATATCCCCTGTAAGTAGTACCTGCTTCTTTACAAGATAGGGTATCTCCTGTACCTCACCCGTGTTCCTGTCCACCCTCTTCTGGTAGAGTATCTCACTTCCCTCTGGGATATTGCCCCTGAGTGCATCGTAAACATCGTGTTCCTCATCGAGGAGCCTGAACTCCAGAACCGCGGTCTTTCCTATGAGGGATATAGCCCTTTCAGGGTCTTTAAGTCCAGGGAGCTGGACAACTATCTCCCGTGCACCCTGCCTCTGGATGAGTGGCTCCCTTACGCCGAACTTGTCTATCCTGTTGCGTATGGTTTCGAGTGCCTGTGTGGTCGCCCACTCCTTTACCCTCTCCACCTCATCCGCATTCAGCCTGAATACAATCCTGCCATCCCCTTCCGCAGACTTCTCAAGGAGGGGGAATCCCTCACCAACTACATTGAGTATCTCCCTGCGCGCATCCTCATCAGGATAGGTAACAACGATGGTAGTGGTTCCTTCCCTCTCCACACTGTCGAAAACCACACCCCGCTCCATAAGGGTGTCTTCAAGTGATTCCCTTATCCTTTCGGT
>WGFF01000324.1 GCA_015492355.1 Deltaproteobacteria bacterium | reverse complement strand
GTATAAATTTATAATAACATTAAATTTAAACTTGTCAAGGGATTTTTGACCATGATCGTTTTTCTCTATGAGAACAGTCAGAAAAAGGGAGATTGCAACACAAGGGGCTAAACCCCAGGGCTATCGTACTTCGGTGTGAAACCCTCATCCACAGGATAGACCTGAGATAGCAGGGAGAATGGAGGAGAGGGATAGAGGTGAACCACCCGCAGGGCAGACCTGTATGATGTGGAGAATGAGGGGCGGGCAGAAATTGTGAATCCCCGCCCACAGGGTGGTGCATTCTGGTAGACCCTGTAAACAACCCCTTTAAACACATCCATTATCCTTGACAAAATCATCGGGTATGAAATATAATCTTTCCACCCAGCCCTATCAGAGGAGACCGGGGATAGAGAAGTACAAACCGCTGAATCTGCTGGTAGAACACCTCCCCCAGACTATACTATGGAGATCAGAGACGTATATAACCTGCAGGGAGGTACACGAGGGATTGGGCTGGAGATAGGGGGAAGGACATACACTGAGAGTCTAAAACACCAGGGGCTTTTAGCCCTTGCCGAGTGGACAGCGGAGACGAACAAGCCAGCAATCACAGGGATAGGGGGAGGGTATTTGGGAATCTTCAACAAGGAGATATAAGACCTCAAATGGTGGCAGAGACAGGTCCGTCTTGCAAAAGGATATGATTGATCTCCTTACTTATAAGAAATGTGGTAACCCACCGCTTCAAACCGTCAGGGAGTCTGTTACCGAAGCACACTTCTGTACATACTCCATGTCATCATCCTGAGTCCAGACAAAGGGTAAGACGAGGTGATCCCCTCGTACCTTTTACCCATGGGGCGGTCAGTGGCATAGAGGGCTTTGTATCTATTTGTATCTAACATAGTGGTGTAGAACCAAAAAAACTTCATGAGGGTATATGACCATGTCTAAGGATCAGACTATATGGCGTCAGGATTTTTTCAAGGAGGTAGAGCCCATAAAACTCAAGGACCCCCTTTCCTATCTCCTTGGCTCACAGAAAGAAGGTGAGCCCTTTGTCTTCACCTACGGGGATGTGGTGAGGCTTGCAGGGCATTCGTGTCCTGCGGTATCAGGGGCGTACAGGCTCACCCAGATCGCCCTCAAAGGGCTCTACCCAGAAGACCTCCCTGTACGTGGAGAGATACTGGTGCTCATCAAGGGAAAGCCCACAGACCTTGCCTACGGACCCCAGTCCCAGGTAATATCCTTCATAACAGGTGCATCCGGGGAGACAGGTTTCAAGGGGCTTGGAGGACGGTTCTCAAGATACAGAAAACTCCTCTTCGATACAGAGGATTTTCAGTTCAATGCCTTCATATTTCAGAGGGAGGATACAAAAAAGACCTTAAAGATTACCTACAACCCACAGGTACTACCCCAGGACAAAACCCTTTCGGACCTTACACCGACTGTCGTAAGGGGTATGGCAACACCTGAAGAGAAGGAACTTTTCATCTCCCTGTGGCAGGAGAACGTACGAAGGATACTCCTTGAAACAGACAGGTACCCGGGACTATTTTCGGTGGAGGAACTCAAGGACTTCAAATTCCCAGATAAAAAGGAGGTTTAAAAGATGACCCTGGGCATTACCATCACAAAGTTTCTCCTCGAGGAACAGAGAAAATACCCCGGCTCAACAGGAAACTTTACAGGTCTTTTCTCTGACCTTGTAACCGCAGCAAAGGTAATATCCCGTGAGGTAAACAGGGCAGGGCTCATAGATATCCTTGGTTCCACAGGCTACAAAAACGTACAGGGCGAAGAGGTGCAGAAGCTCGATGAATTTGCAAACAGGACCATCATACAGACCATGGAGCACGGTGGATGGCTCTGCAGTATGGCATCAGAGGAGTGTGAGGACATAATCCCCATACCTGACGATTATCCCAGGGGCAGGTATCTCCTCCTTTTCGACCCGCTCGATGGCTCGTCCAATATAGATGTAAACGTAAGTGTGGGTACCATATTCTCCATACTGAGGTGTGAATGTACCGATAAGGTCAGTGTAAAGGACTTCCTCAAACCCGGTACTGAACAGGTATGTGCAGGATACATAGTCTATGGTTCGAGCACCATGCTCGTTTACACAACTGGCCATGGTGTGCACGGCTTTACACTCGATCCCGGGGTAGGGGAGTTTCTTCTCTCCCATGAGAATATAACCATACCGGAAAGGGGCAAGATATACAGTATAAACGAGGGCAACTCAAGATACTGGTACCCCGGCACAGCACGCTACATAGAGCATCTCAAGAACGGAAACAGCACCTACAGTGCACGGTACGTAGGCTCTCTCGTTGCAGACTTCCATAGAAACCTCCTCAAGGGTGGGATATTCCTCTATCCAGCGGACAGGAAATCCAAGAACGGAAAACTCAGGCTACTCTACGAGGCAAACCCCCTGAGCTTCATAGTGGAACAGGCAGGTGGCATGGCATCCACAGGGGAGAAAAGGATACTCGATATAGTCCCTGAAGAACTCCACCAGCGTGTACCACTCATCATAGGCAGTAAAAGGGATGTCCAGGAGGCAGAAAGGTTCTGGAAGGAAGGATGAACGGGTACCATCCCTCTGTTTCCCTGCCCCCTTTCCCAGAAGACTTTGGATTAGAAGTTTTGGGGAAGGGAGTTTGAGGGAAACACCTTTTACAAAAGGGGTTTCCCTCAGAATACAGACAGTCCGAATCTTTCAGTATCCCTGAGATGATAGAGACCATCGAAGAGGCTCAAAGGCTACAGGAAGAACTCAGAAGGCGCGTCAGGGTCCTGCCCCTTGAAAAAGAACCCGGATACATTGCAGGTGTGGATGCATCCTTTCACCACAGAAAGGTTATAGGCTGTGTGTGTCTCTACACCTATCCTGGCCTTATACACATAGAGGACAGATACGCACTAAGGGATGGGGTGTTTCCATACATACCGGGGTATCTATCCTTCAGGGAGGGACCTGTGATGATCGACGCGATAAATGCCCTTTCCATAAAGCCTGACCTGATACTCTTCGATGGACAGGGTATAGCCCATCCCAGGTCTCTGGGCATAGCATCACATATCGGTGTGATACTCGATATTCCATCCATAGGGTGTGCAAAATCGAGTCTTGTGGGAAGCTACAAAGAGCCGGGACCGAAAAAGGGAGACCACACACCCATTGTCTACAGGGGAAGAAGGGTTGGCTATGTTCTAAGGACAAGAGACAGGGTCAAGCCTGTATTCGTCTCCCCGGGACACAGAATAGACTTCAAGGATAGCCTGAGGATAGTGCTGAACTGTACACGTGGTTACAGGATACCAGAACCACTGAGATGCGCAGATCAGCTCTCAAAGAGGATAAAAACGATGCTCCCTGAGGAGAAAGGGCGGTGAGGAGGTCCAGCATAAAGCCCTTTTTAGTTGAGAATCCTGCACTGCTCATAGGTATTACCATACTCATAATACACATGCTGGTCATGTATTCCATCAGCCCCTATGGATACAATCTTTCGAGCATGATACGCATAAGCAGGACGGATGAGGAGAGGGCTTCAAGGGAACTGGTGCAGAAGGGTATGGTGGTCTTCTTGGACAGGGGTGGATACGACGGACAGGCATACTACTACATAGCCATGGACCCTTTCATGGAAAGGGGTGTATTCAACAGCCCTTACAGGTACCAGCGTATCCTCTATCCCCTCATAGCACGTATCCTCACCTTTGGAAGGGTCGATCTCCTGCCACATACACTCTATGTGGTGAACCTTCTCTCCCTCGGTGTAGGTATGTATTTCTTCATCCTCCTCTTAAGGCACCTCTCCCTCCATCCCCTCTGGAGTCTTTTCTATGGTCTCTGCCCACCCACCATCATGACCATCCAGTATGATCTACCGTCACCGCTGGCAATGGCACTCATCATCGTTGCGGTATATTTCTACGTAAAGGACAGGCTGTACCTCACAGTACCCCTTCTGGCACTCTCCCTCCTTACACGGGAGGACTCTGTAATGGTACTCCTTCCCCTTGTTGTGTGGGACTGGCAGAAAAGAAAGGACCCACTGAGGGCGGGGTTTCTGCTATCCTCTGTTGTACCCTTTGTTGTATGGCAGGTGGTGGTTCTCCTTAAACTCGGCTCACTGCCCGCAGGTACCTCTGCCCATGTGATAAGCCCTGTGCCGTTCAAGGGTATCTGGGAGTACTATTCAGGGGTGAGACCCAAAAACCTACTTGAGGCGATGAAGATTATGAGTACCGTTGTGGTGCTCGGGTTCTTCATAATGACAGCCATATCTGTCCTCAGGGCAATGAAAAAGGGAGGGCATCTCTTCTATTACATAGTCATAGCCTACTGTGTGCTCGTTACACTTACGGTACCATCTCAGTGGGACAACTACAACGGGCTGGTAAGGATGTTCTACGGTATCTTCCCCTTTGCTGTACTCTCCTATGGGGTTGGAAGGGAGGGGCTCCTGAAGTATACGGTCTGGTTCATAGGGGTTTTGTTCGTAATGACGGTTGTAAGGATACTGTTTGTAAGCCCTGTCTATCCCTACATGGTGGTGTAGTTATGGATAACAGCATGGATAGATGCCCTGTGTGCGGACACGATGGAGAAAGGGAGTTGGTGGAAGGGCTTGGCGATTACACCCTTTACAGGTGTCTTGACTGCGATGTTGTATTCTCCATACCCTTCAGGGGACCTGGTGCACAGTGGTATGAGGGGTCTGATCTCTACACACTGGGCAGATTCATAACAGACGCCCCTGAGTGGTACCACAGGGAGTTCCTGTCCGTGTGTACGGGCAGGAGGGATATACTGGATGTGGGGTGTGGTACAGGGGTGTTTGTCAGGGAAGCCAGAAGATACGGGCACAGGGTGTGGGGGATAGACTTCGACCCCGCAAACATAAAGATAGCAAGGGAGAGGTTCGGCCTGGAGGATGTGTACTGTTTCAGTGTGGAGGAGCTCAAGGAAAGGTTCAATCGAAGATTCGATGTGGTGACCTTTTTTGAGGTGCTCGAACATCTGGAAAGACCCGGAAAATTCATAGAGGATGTAAAGACCGTACTCACCAGGGATGGCATCATAGGGTTGAGTGTACCTAACAGGGAGAGAATACTCGATACCATTGGACAGGGGGACTCACCCCCGAATCATCTCACCCGCTGGAACTCCACCTCCATAAGGAGATTCCTTGAAGACCATGGCTTCGAGGTAACAGGACTCCGTATAAAGCCCATCGGCACGGAGGAGATAGAGAAGTATCTCAAGATGAGGATACGCCTTCGCATAGCCCATGGGCTTGCAAGGAGTGGTATAGAGGAGGGGAGTGCTGACAAGATAAAGAGGGCAAGGGTCCTTATGAACATAAAGGATGTGGTCTTCAGGGCCCTGTCCCTGCCTGTGGGACTGGTTCTGAGACCCTTCAACCTCCAGGGTGGAAATATCCTCTGTACCGCAAGACTCAGGGATGGACGATGAGGATAGCAGTTCATGCAAAGGTCCTGAGCGAAAGACATCTCAATGGCATGGGATACTATGCCTACAACCTCCTTAAATCACTTGCCAGGATAGACACACAAAACCACTACGATCTCTATACATCTCATCCCCTTGTACACAGGATAGAGGCACAGAACTTCCATGAAAGGATATGCCCGTTCCCTGTGTACTGGACCACATTCAGGCTACCCTTTGACATCATCAGGAATACCTGCGATCTCCTTTTTGTACCTATCGAGAAACTCCCACCACTTGTACGGTGCAGGAAGGTCATAACAGTACACGACCTCCTTACCCTCAGGGAATATCTCAAAAGCCCCATCTCCCTTACAGCCAAGCTCCATTTTCTCAAGGCTATAGGCTGGACCATCAGAAGGGCTGACAGGGTCATCGCTGTATCAGAGGCAACCAGGAGGAATATACTCGATATAGTCGGCATAGACCCTGACAGGGTGGTTGTAACACCCTTAGGGTACGATGGTTCGGTCTTCTATCCCAGAGGGGAGGAGGAGACAGAGAGGGTAAAGCAGAAATACCGTACAGGGGAGAGGTATTTTATAAACACAAGCAGTCTTCTCTGGTACAGAAAGAATCTTGTTCGCCTTATAAGGGCATTCCATGGATCAAGGACCACCACAGACTGTAGACTCGTCATAACAGGAACCAGGGGTGAGGCATACGGGGATATTATGGATACCATATCCAGATACGGTCTTGAAAAGGATGTTATACTGACCGGCTATGTACCCCTCGATGATATGCCATGCCTTTTAAGTGGTGCGGTGGCACTCGTATTTCCATCCCTCCACGAGGGATTCGGCCTGCCCATAGTAGAGGCAATGGCTTGCGGTTGTCCTGTCATCACATCGAATCGTTCCTCCATGCCAGAGGTCACTCAGGATGCAGGTATACTCATTGACCCCTATGACGAGGATGCGATAAGACAGGCAATGATAAGGATAGCCACTGATACCACACTCAGAGATGAACTCATAATAAGGGGTTTTGAAAGGGTGAAGGAGTACAGATGGGAGAGGACAGCGGAGCTCACCCTCCGTGTCTTTACGGGGTAAGAACCTTTTGTAAAAATCTTTCTGCCCACAGGGATGTACATCCTGGCAGACCCTGAAAAAAAAATCTCTCCATACCCCCTTTAAAAACTTCAGGTTTAAGGTTTTTTGGAATGGGTATATATTGACTCCACCCCAGCCCTGTGATAGTCTATATAACTTATGGAAAAGCAAAGGCATTTCCCATCCCTGGATGAATTTTCAAAAATCGCCCTTCCCGGGTGTGTCATACCTGTCTACAGGGACATACTCGCAGACACAGAGACCCCGGTCTCTGCCTTCCTGAAGATGGACACAGGGAGGGATGCTTTTCTTCTTGAAAGTGTGGAAGGTGGAGAGAAGTGGGGCAGATATAGCTTCATAGGTACATCACACAGGGCTATCATAAAGAGTAAGGACAGGAAGGTCCATATCTTACAGGGCTCAGAAAGTACCGTACACGAGGGAGACCCTTTCGATGTGGTAAAGGGGTTCATGTACCGCTACAGGGGTGTGGATATAAAGGGTATGCCGAGGTTCTACGGGGGTGCCATCGGGTATATAGGGTACGATATGGTAAGGCATATAGAGAGGCTTCCAGAGGTCTCTGCACGGGATACAGACCTCTATGAGATGTATCTTATCCTCACCGATACAGTACTCATCTTTGACAACATGGAACACAGGATAAAGGTCGTTGCGAATGCCTATGTGGACGAGGGTGCGGATGTGGAGGAGGTCTACAGGTCTGCCACAGAGAGGATAGACTCTGCTGTAGAACATCTAAGGCGTGGTACCATACCACCTGCCTCAATAGCACCCTGCCCAGGGGAGACAAAAACAGTCGATATACGTTCAAACTTCGAGAGAGAAGACTTCCTTGATGCGGTGAGAAGGACCAAGAGATATATAGTCGAAGGTGATATAATACAGGCTGTGATATCACAGAGATTCGAGACACCTTTAAACAATGTCGATCCCTTCAACATCTACAGGGCTTTGAGGATACTGAATCCATCGCCGTATATGTTCTTTTTAAGGCTTGGTGAAGTCGCTCTTGTGGGTTCATCCCCTGAGATACTCGTAAGGGTAGAGGATGGGAATATAACCCTAAGGCCCATTGCAGGCACAAGACCAAGGGGCAGGGATGAAAGAGAGGACAGAGCCCTTGAAAGGGAACTGCTCCAGGACCCCAAGGAAAGGGCAGAGCACATAATGCTTGTAGACCTTGGCAGGAACGATGTGGGCAGGGTTGCCAGAAAGGGTACTGTAGAGGTGGATGAACTCATGATAGTGGAAAGATACTCCCATGTGATGCACCTTGTATCGAACGTAAAGGGTGTATTGAGGGACGATGCGGATATATTCGACTGTCTGCGTGCATGTTTCCCTGCTGGCACCCTGACAGGTGCACCAAAGGTAAGGGCAATGGAGATAATAGAGGAGCTCGAGCCCTGCAGGAGGGGCATCTATGGAGGGTCTGTGGGTTACTTCGGTTTCTCAGGCAACATGGATATGTGCATAGCCATAAGGACGATGGTTATAAAGGACGGTCGTATATACATTCAAGCTGGTGCTGGTATTGTGGCGGACTCTGATCCACAGCGTGAGTACGAGGAGACAGAAAACAAGGCAAAGGCTATGGTTAGTGCGGTACAGATGGCAATGGATGGTTTTAGAGACTGAGTATTCCCTTTGGTAATGGGTCATCAAATCGGACCTGAATTTTTGTTGTGGGGAAAACCCTTCCCAGAAAACTTTAGATTAAAGGTTTTGGGGAAGGGAGTTTGAGGGAAACCCCTTTTACAAAAGGGGTTTCCCTCAGGATTCAGTCCGAAAAAGGGATACCCATTACCTTCCTTTTTCAACGAGGGGTTGATAGCAGTGCTCCTTATGATAGACAATTACGATTCCTTCACTTACAATCTTGTACAGTATCTACTGGAGCTCGGTGAGGATGTAAGGGTCTTCAGGAACGATGAGATAGGTATAGAGGAGATAGAAGGGCTCTGTCCCGAAAGGATAGTCATCTCTCCAGGACCGTGTGATCCTCCAAAGGCGGGTATTTCAGTGGATGTGATAAGACGTTTTGCGGGCAGGATACCCCTTCTCGGTGTATGTCTGGGGCATCAGTCCATAGGCTATGCCTTTGGTGCAAGGATTGTGAAGGCTCCAAGGCTCATGCATGGAAAGACATCCATGGTGTATCACGACGGAAAGACCATATTCAAGGGTATAAAGAATCCCTTTTCAGCGAACAGATACCATTCCCTTGTAATAGAAAGGGAGAGCCTTCCAGGGTGTTTTGAGATAAGTGCATGGACAGATATGGACGAGATAATGGGCATAAGGCACAGGGAATATCCACTGGAGGGGGTGCAGTTCCATCCCGAGTCCATACTGACGGAGGCTGGCAGGGACCTTCTTAAAAACTTTCTGGAGATAAGGAGACCTTGATTCGGAGGGTTTTATGATAAAGATAAAAGAGGCTATCTCACGTGTTGTACGGGGGGGTGACCTTGAAGAAAAGGAAATGATGGGTGTTATGGATGAGATAATGTCGGGCTCTGCAAGTCCCGCACAGATAGCCGCCTTTCTGACAGCCCTGAGGCTTAAGGGCGAGACAGTGGAGGAGATAACAGGTGCGGCACGTGTGATGAGACAGAAGGCAACGAGAATACGGGTGAAGGACGAAAACGTGGTCGATACGTGTGGCACAGGTGGAGACGAGGCCATGACGTTCAACATATCCACTGCATCTGCCTTTGTCACTGCGGGAAGTGGTATAACAGTGGCAAAACACGGAAACCGCTCTGTATCCTCCAGGTGTGGTAGTGCGGATGTATTGAGGGCACTCGGCATCAATATAGAGGCAGAGGTGGAAAGGGTTGAGGAGTGCCTTGAAAAGGCAGGGATAGGCTTTCTCTTTGCACCGATGCTCCACGGCGCGATGAAGTACGCCACCCCTGTAAGGAGGGAGATAGGTATAAGGACTATATTTAACATCCTTGGTCCCCTCACAAACCCTGCCGGTGCAAGGCATCAACTCCTGGGTGTGTACGAGCCGTCACTTACGGACATACTTGCAAAGGTACTCTACAATCTCGGCACAAAACGCGCCTTCGTGGTAAGAGGAGAGGATGGTCTCGACGAGATTACCCTTACCCATGAGACAAAGATTACAGAACTGAGGGACGGCTCCATAAGGACGTACCACATACGACCAGAGGATTTTGGTTTTGAAAGATGCACCCTCGATGATCTCAAGGGAGGTGGGCCAGAAGAGAACGCAGAGATAATACTCGGCATACTCAAGGGCGAGAGGGGTCCCAGAAGGGATGTGGTGCTCCTTAACGCAGGTGCAGCAATAACCGCAGGAGGCATGGCAAAGAACCTCGAAGAAGGTATTGCGGTTGCCAGGGCATCCATAGATACAGGAGAGGCTCTCAAAAAACTCGAGGAACTCAAGAGCATATCCAACAGATGATACTCCAGAGGATAGTAGAGGAGAAGAAAGGGGAGATAGAACTACTTAAAAGGCATACCGATCCCAAGGGGCTCAGAAAGGATGCAGAGTCCGCACCACAGGTAAGGGACTTCATCCATACCATAAGGGATGGAAAGGGTATAAGGATAATAGCAGAGATAAAGAGGGCTTCACCATCCAAGGGTATACTGAGGGAAGACCTCGACCCGGTTGAGACCGCAGGGATATACGAAAGAGAAGGAGCCTGTGCCATATCCGTACTTACAGAGAGGAGGTATTTTAAGGGAAGTCCAGAAGACCTGCGTGCGGTAAAGGGGCGGGTAAAGGTACCGGTCCTGAGGAAGGATTTTATAATAGACGAATGCCAGGTGTACGAATCCAGGGTTATTGGTGCAGATGCCCTGCTCCTTATAGTTGCCATACTCGATGGACCACAGCTGAGAGACCTCATAACCCTTTCGGATGAACTCGGTATGACCCCTCTTGTGGAGGTACATAGCGAGGAAGAACTCGAAAGGGCACTCAGTGCAGGTGCGGATATCATAGGTATAAACAACAGAGACCTCAGGGACTTCAGGGTCGATATCAATACAACGAAGGAACTCGCCCCAAAGGTACCTGAGGACAGGGTGATAGTAAGCGAGAGCGGTATACATACCCACAGGGATATACTCTATCTCATGGATGCAGGTGTCGATGCCTTTCTCGTCGGTGAGGCCCTTGTAAAGGAAAGGGATGTGGGCTCCAGGCTGAGAGAACTCATGGGAAAGGCGTAAGAAGAAAGGGTGCGTATAAGGGTAAAGATATGTGGTATTACCGACCTTGACGATGCCCTGGTGTGTGTGGAGAGCGGGGCAGATGCAATAGGGTTTATATTCTGGGAGAAGAGTCCCAGGTACATAGACCCGGTGGTAGCAGGACACATAACAAAAAGGATACCACCCTTTGTAACCACTGTTGGTGTGTTCGTGGACGAAAAAGAAAAGGAGATAAAGGATATCATAAAAGAGGCAGGATTGTGTGCCATACAGCTCCACGGAAAGGAAAGCCCCTCTTTCTGTAAACGCTTCGAGGGGATAAAGGTCATAAAGGCTTTCAGGGTAAGGGACGAAAGGAGTGTGGAAGATATAGGGGAGTACGATGTGTCCGCATATCTCCTCGATACATTCACAGAGGGAAAACCCGGTGGTACTGGCAGGGTCTTTGACTGGGAGATAGCAAAGAAGGTAAAGGAATACGGTCGGATAATCCTTTCGGGTGGACTCACACCAGAGAACGTGGAGGATGCGGTCAGTGCTGTACAGCCCTATGGAGTGGATGTATGCTCAGGGGTGGAATCGAGACCAGGGAAGAAAGACCCTGTTAAGATATCCCAGTTCGTTGAACTGGTAAGGAGGTTCAAGCCCTGAGGGCAGACCTATCCAGAGGTGAACCATGAAGAGATTGCCTGACAGAAGGGGACATTTTGGTATCTACGGTGGTAGATACATATCAGAGACCCTCATGCCTGCTGTGATGGAGCTTGAAGAGGCGTACCTTAAGTGGAGAAAGGAAAGGTCCTTCAGGGATGAACTCCACTACTATCTCAGGGAATATGTGGGAAGACCTACCCCTCTTTATCTTGCGCAACGGCTCACAAAAAGGCTCGGTGGGGCGAGGATATATCTCAAAAGGGAAGACCTCTGCCATACAGGTGCCCACAAGATAAACAACACCATGGGGCAGATACTACTTGCAAGGAGGATGAAAAAGACACGCATTATAGCCGAGACAGGTGCGGGTCAGCACGGTGTGGCAACCGCAACGGTTGCAGCCATGTTCGGTATGGAGTGCGATATATACATGGGCGAGGATGACATCAAAAGGCAGGCACCTAATGTATTCAGGATGAAACTCCTGGGTGCAAGGGTGAATCCTGTAGGCACAGGCACACGAACGCTCAAGGATGCGATGAACGAGGCACTGAGGGACTGGATTACGAACGTATACAATACATTCTACATAATAGGCTCTGTTGCAGGTCCCCATCCCTATCCTATGATGGTGAGGGATTTTCAGTCGGTAATAGGCGAGGAGACCAAAAGGCAGATAAAGAGAAAAGAAGGTAGACTCCCTGATGTGCTCGTTGCGTGTGTGGGTGGTGGGAGCAATGCGATGGGGCTTTTCTATCCCTTCCTGAGGTACAGAGAGATACGGATGATAGGTGTAGAGGCAGGTGGTGCGGGGCTTTCCACAGACAGACACGGTGCATCCCTGTGTGGTGGCAAGGTAGGGGTATTGCACGGAAGCAAGACCTATCTCCTCCAGGACAGATACGGACAGATAAGGGATACCCATTCCATTGCAGCAGGTCTCGACTATCCCGGAGTGGGTCCTGAACATGCCTATCTCCACGATACAGGAAGGGTGGAGTACACAACGGTTACAGACAGGGAGGCACTTGACGCTTTCAAGATACTTGCGGATACAGAGGGCATCATACCTGCACTCGAGAGTGCCCATGCCATTGCCTGTGCATTGAAGATGGCAAAAAGACTCCCTTCCAGAACCATAATGATTGTGAACCTCTCTGGAAGGGGGGATAAAGACCTCAACAGTGTATTTGAGAGGATGGAGAAGGATATCATCTGATGGATGGAGACACAGGGAGCAGGATAGAGCGGGTCTTCTGTGAACTGAAGAAAAGGGGCGAAAAGGCGCTGATTACATTTATAACCGCAGGAGACCCTGGTCTCGAAGAGACAAAGAGACTCATTCTGGAACTCGAAAGGGCTGGTGCAGACATAATAGAGCTCGGTGTACCCTTTTCAGACCCCATGGCTGATGGTCCGACCATACAGGCATCTTCAGAGCGGGCTATAAGAAATGGTACGACCCTGCCGAAGGTGTTGAGCCTTGTAAGGGAGATAAGACAGAAAAGCAACATCCCCATAGTGCTCTTTGGATACTACAATCCCGTGTTCACCTATGGTCTTGAGAGATTTGCAAGGGATGTGAAGAGGGCTGGTGTGGACGGAATACTCGTTGTAGACCTCCCGCCAGAGGAGGCAGGGGAACTTAAAAGGGTTCTCAAGCCACAGGGAGTGGACCTTATATTCCTTCTCACACCCACGAGCAACACGAGGAGGCTACGGGTGGTTACAGAGAATGCCTCTGGATTCGTGTACTATGTATCAGTAACAGGTGTAACAGGTGTGAGGAAAAGGCTCTCAGGCAGTATAAAAGACCAGATAAAACGGGCACGGAGGTATACACACCTTCCCATAGGTGTGGGATTCGGTATATCCACACCGCAGCAGGCTCGAAAGGTCTGCAGGTGGGCAGACGGTGTGATAGTGGGGAGTGCCATAATAAACATACTCGCAGAAAACGGAAGCCCATCCGTCCTTGTAAAAAGGGTCGGAACCTTTGTACGGCAGATTAAAGAGGCGATAAAAAAATAGAGGGACACCATCTGGCAAAGTCCATCTATTTTTTAATAGATATTGAGATACCTATGGCTGAACAGGAGGGGAGGGTTCTGGGAATAGCCACTGATAGGCTTTAAAGATAAGGCTTCTTTTTTGAAATACAGAGAGGCTCCTTGTCAGAAAAACCACAAAGGACAAACAGAATATGGGCAGGCAAAAAAACACCACGGCAGAGCCAACCTCAGACAGTAACAGAAGGGTTGAACTCCTTGAGAAGAAGATAAAGTTGATGGAGATAGAACTCGCCATCTACAGGGAGATAGGCGGGTTTGCGGTAAAGAAGATAGGTATCTCCCAGCTCCTCAACAGGCTCATGGATTTCGTCCTCAAGGCTATGGAGACCGATGCAGGCACACTCTACCTTGTGGACGAGGTGAGCGGGGAGTTGCGCTTCGAGGTTGTAAAGGGTCCTGCTGCCAGGAGGCTTAAGGGCATGAAGATGCGTATGGACTATGGTATAGCAGGAGAGGTCGCAAGGACCGGCAGACCCTATGTCACACAGAACCTTGAGACAGACAGTCTGTGGCTCGGGCTTAAAACGGATAAGTACCACCAGACTTCTCTCATGGCTGTGCCATTAAAGATAAAAAACAAGGTCATAGGCGTGATAGAGGTGATAAACAAGACCTGCGGAGAGCCATTTACAAAAAGAGACCTTAACTTGCTTACATCCCTGACGAACCACTTCTCCATAATAATGGAAAGGGCAAACCTCTTCACCGAGCTGGATAGCCGTATAAAACAGTTCTCAACCCTGTATGACGTTGGTAACCTTCTCATATCGACCCTGGACCAGAAGACAGTAAGACAGAGGGCTATGGAGGCTATAACCAAACTTATGAAGGCAGAGGCAGGCTCTCTCCTTCTTGTAGACCACAAGACCAGGGAGCTTTACTTCGAGGTGGCACTGGGTGAGAAGGGAGAGAAGGTCAAAGAGGTAAGACTGCGGATGGGAGAAGGTATAGCAGGATGGGTCGCCAGGTATGGAAAGCCTCTGCTCATAGATGACGTGACAAAGGACAGGAGGTTCCAGAAAAAGGTCGATGAAAAGAGCGAATTCAGGACAAGGAACATGATATGTGTACCTGTGAAGATAAAGGGCAACGTTATAGGTGTGCTCCAGGCGATAAACCGTATAGATGGTAACTTCACCAAGGAGGACCTCCAGCTCTTTCAGCTCTTCTCCAACCAGGTTGCCATAGCACTCGACAATGCAAGGCTCTACGAAGAGCTGAGAGAGGCGTTCTACGCAACTTCAGAGGCACTCGCAGATGCAATAGAAAAAAGAGACCCCTATACAGGAGGGCATATAAAACGTGTCCTCCACTACAGCCTTGCCATAGCAAGGTATCTGGGTCTTTCGGAGCAGGAGATGGAGGTACTAAAACTCTCTGCAGTCCTCCACGATATCGGAAAGATAGGTATAGAGGACAGGATACTCAAAAAGGCGGCTCCACTGGACAAGGAAGAGATAGCACAGATGATGCAGCATCCCATGCTCGGCAAAGACATACTGAAACACGTCCCCCAGCTGAAAGAGGTAATACCGGGTATGCTCCACCATCACGAAAGGGTGGATGGAAAGGGCTATCCCATGGGACTCAAGGATGGTAAGATACCACTCATTGCGAGGATAATCTCTGTTGCGGATACCTATGATGCAATGACAACCACGAGACCTTACAGAAAAGCACTTCCTAAGGAGACAGCCCTTGCAGAACTGGAGCGGTTTGCAGGCATACAGTTCGACAGGGATGTGGTAAGGGCGTTCAAGAAGGCTTTTAAGAATGGAGATATAGACGGTGTGGTGCGTAAGAGAAAGAAAGCGAGTAATTGAACCATCCTGCAACAGTACAAAGGATATGAGGTTTATCCTGCCATTACAGAGTAAAAAATCCCGGAGAAGGGTCTGAACTATGATATGGTTTAAAAAGGGTCTACTCTCATCCAGCAGGGGCGAGAAGAGTGTAAAGGTGCCACACGGCTTGTGGGTCAAGTGTGAGCACTGTGGCGAGATAATCTACAAGAAAGAGGTCGAAAGAAACCTTGAGGTATGCCCCAAGTGTAACTACCATTTCCGTATATCAGCAAGGACAAGGATAGATATCATCCTTGATAAGGATACCTTCATAGAACACGATGGTGATCTTAAACCTGTGGATGCACTCGAATTCAAGGACCTCAAAAGATACAGGGACAGACTCAAGGAGACCCAGGCAAAGACGGGTCTTAACGATGCCATCATAAGCGGGGAAGGACTCATAGACGGTAGAAGGGTGATGGTGGGGGTGTTCGATTTCTCCTTCATGGGCGGGAGCATGGGCTCTGTTGTGGGTGAAAAGATAACGAGAACCGTAGAAAGGGCACTGGAAGGGAACTGCGGTGTTATTATATTCTCCTCTTCTGGTGGTGCAAGGATGCAGGAGGGTATACTCTCTCTTATGCAGATGGCAAAGACATCAGCCTCCATTGCAAGGCTCAAGGAAAGGGGTTTGCCCTATATCTCTGTTCTGACCGATCCAACAACAGGAGGTGTTACAGCGAGCTTTGCCATGCTCGGGGATGTAATCATAGCAGAACCAAGGGCACTGATAGGGTTCGCAGGTCCAAGGGTCATAGAACAGACCATAAGACAGAAACTGCCAGAGGGATTCCAGAGGGCAGAGTATCTGCTCGAGCACGGGATGATAGACATGATAGTGGAAAGAAGGCTGATGAAACAGACCCTTTCAAGGGTCCTCTCCCTGCTCATAGATTGAAACAAGAAAAAAACATCCCCGGAGACCCTGCCCTGTGAAGGGGGCATCCTCACAGAGGCAAACCCCACAGGGGAAAACCCTCCGGGCTACTGCCCTTTTTTGGTAAAAAAGTGTTTTTCTCCTGCCCCCTTTCCCAGAAAATTTTAGATTAAAAGTTTTGGGGAAGGGAGTTTGAGGGAAACCCCTTTTACAAAAGGGGTTTCCC
>WGFF01000323.1 GCA_015492355.1 Deltaproteobacteria bacterium | reverse complement strand
GTATGCAGATAGCCTTCAGGGTACAGTTGTTACACTTTATACCATCTTTTTTTCTTGGACATCTTTCGAGTATACCGAGCCTCGATATGGAAAAATCGTATTTCACAGGGTCAGAGGGATCAAGTTCCCTGAGGCTTTCTGTAATCTCCTCTGCCATCTTCCAGTCTGATGTAGACCTTCTGGTAAGACCTATGTAGCGGGATATGCGTGCAACGTGGGTATCAAGGGGTATGACAAGCATTGATGGTGGTATATAATCCCATATACCGAAGTCCAGCTCATCCCCCCTCCTTACCATCCATCTCAAAAAAAGGTTGAGCCTCTTGCACGGGCTTCCATCCTCTGGAGATGGGAAGAAAAACCTCACCCCTGCATCCTCAGGGAGCCTTTCACTGCCATATAGGGGAGATGAATCGAGCCCAAGGGCATTCCTTGAAAAGATGGACAGGGCGTTCTTTATGTTCCTGTCTTTATGGGAAAAACCCTTCATGAAGAATCGACCTATTGAGCCTGCATCTTCTATCATCTGCTTCATGTAGTATATAAGACAGGATATATCCTCTCCCCTGTTGAATCTATAAACAAATCCGGAAAAGAGCCTTCTGTCTCTCTGGGGTAGGAATCTCATAACGAATCCATAGGGCTTCCAGTCCATGACCTCCATGACCTTTTCTATTGCCCTTTTTATGCTCTCCACCCGTCCATAGGCAAGGCTCGCACATATAAGTCCACTGACCTCTATATCCCTGGGGTCACTGAACCTGTGGACATACTCAACGGGATCAGAGGATAAAAAGGCTCTGTCGAAGGTCCTGTAGAGGGTTTCGAGATGTCGTCTGAGGAGGGTCTTTTTTACTTCCATACCTCTCGAGGCACACCCGCTGCCCTTGCCTTCCTGATAAGCCGATCGAGTTCATCCCGTAGGGCTTCTATCTCTTTCTCTAAGGCAGGCAGTGTATCCTTGTATTCCTTGTACCTGTCTATATCCTTTTGCGGATATATCTGTCCAAATCTTCTACCGCTCTCGAATACGGTTATAAAACTCTTCATCTCCTCGTAGCGGGTCTCAAGGTCTTCGAGTTCCTGTCTCTTCTCACCTATGGTCTCAACCCACCATTCAAAGGTATAGCCACCGTAGGTCTTTTTTTTCTTTGCAGGGCTGGGTGGTGGCGGGATTACTACCTTGGGCGAAGGGGGTGCCTTTTTCCTTGGAAAGGTCTTGAACACCTCCACCTTGTCCCTGTATTCCTCAGGTACCTTGTGCAGGTCATCCACTATGTGGATAACACCATCCTTGTCCTTCCATCTGTAAAAATCACCAAAGCAATCCGAAGGGATGAAGACCATGACAAGGAGAAGAAATAGAAAGATCCTCATATCCCAGCCCCCTATCCTGCCCGTTTATGGATATCCCACGGGAACCTGTGTGAAGAGCCCAAAGGATGGGACTTAATGATAGGGCTTGTAAAGGGACCATGCATCTTTCCCCCTCTGCTCCCTCAGCCCATCCTTGTGAAAGCCCAAAGAATAACACAGCACCCTTAAATCTTATCGCACCACTCCTTAACAGTCAAATATGTTCTTAAGCACAATCCCTCTCCATCGGTTGTGAAGGTTACCGCACCATCCCTGTCTGTTCTGAGAATTTTCACACCCAGCCTTCTGTATCTTTCGATAGTCTCTGTGTGCGGGAGATCGAACATACCTCCCCTGCCGGACGAGAATACCGCAAACAGAGGACCCACTTCCTCTATGAAGGCACTGGACGATGAGTACCTGCTTCCGTGGTGGGGCACCTTGAGGACATCTGAACGGATGTCACTCCCCACAAGCACCTCCTCCACACGAAAGGATATATCCCCTGTAAACAGAAAAGCCCTGCTTCCGTAGGAGAGTTTGAATACGATAGAACCATCGTTTATATCGTAATCACCTGGCTGATCGGGATGGAGAAATGTAAATCTCACACCATTTACAGTAAGTTCATTCCTGCGAGAGTTGACTGTCACTATCCTTGTACCCCTTTCAGCCAGTACATCCCCGAGCTCACCCATATCGCCGTATCCGTTCCACCAGAACTCCCCCACATCGAAATTCTCCGCTATGAACCTCAAGCCACCCCTATGGTCTATCTGTGAATGGGTGAGTACCATGTAGTCTATGTGCCTTATCCTCCTGTGCCATAAAAAGGGTGCCACAACCCTCTCCCCCACATCGAACTCATCACTGTAGAATCCACCGCCATCTATGAGCATGGTCTTGCCACCTGGAAGTTCCACAAGTATGGAATCCCCGTGCCCCACACTTATAAAGGTCACCCTGAGATTGTTGTCATAGAGGGGACGGTAATGGATATAAGCCATATTGAGGAGCATGAAAATGACGCTACACGTAAAACCGTATCTGAAGAGGATATGTCTCCGTATATTGACGAGACACATAAAGAGGAGGTAGTAAAGCCCCACCTCCAGAAGGGTCGGTCTTCCAACCCACACAGAACTGTACGGTATGTGTGCGAAGAGTTCGGCAAGCTCACCTCCCAGCCATAAAAATCCATCACTGACCTTAAGAAGCAACTCCGCACCTCCATGCCACAGGGGAAGGATGGCTACTGACAGAAGTCCCAGTGGCACAACCATGAACCCCACAACCGGCACCACAAAGAGATTTGCAACAGGTGCTACAAGGGAGACCCTGTTGAAGTTATACGCAACCACAGGGTATGTACCGAGGGTGGCAACGATGGAAACAACAAAGAGCCTCCTTGCACCCCTGTACAGAGTGGCCATTACATCTCCCCTTCCTGTATGGTCGTCCTTATCTCCTTCCCAAAACCCTTCGAGATATGGAACGAAGTAAAGTATGGTCAACACTGCCACAAAGGAGAGCTGAAAGGAGACCTCCCAGAGGGACTGTGGAGAGAGGAGAAGTATCAGAAGACCTGCAAGGGCGAGTGTGGTGTAGAGGTCCCTTGCCCTGTCCATGAGGAAGGTAAGCATAAAGGCGAGTACCATCACCACAGCCCTCTGCGTGGGGATCGAAAACCCCGCAATGGCACCATAGGATAGAACAGGCAGGACGGTAAGTACAGTACATACTTTCCTCAGATCCAGGGCGAGTGCGAGCGTCTCGGACCTTTTCAAAATGGACAGGAAGACCCTGTAGAACAGAAACGCCACCATGCCCACGTGAAGCCCTGAGATGGCAAGGAGATGGGCTGTACCACTCCTTATGAATATCTCCTTTGTCTCCCTTAGTACACCCCACCTATCGCCTATCAAAAGAGCCCTGAGTAACTCCCTGTTTGTAAGATGAGCGGTATCTATGAATACACCTATCCTCTCCCTCAGGTCATCTATATATCCCGCAAGCCCTTCCTCCCTGTAGCCTGTCCGTACAATGAACCTCTCATCCTTTATCCGTCCTGTCAGATCTATACCCCTTCGTGAAAGATACCATGTGTAGTCGAACCCACCAGGGTTGCCAAAGTTGTATGGCTTCCTGACAAAGGCAACAAACCTTACAAGGTCTCCCCTCCTTATCTTCTCCCTTCCATCGAGTGTGACAAGTATCCTTCCCTCCACATCCCTCCACACCTCATCGACAAATACCTTCCTTACATCCACAACGAATCGCATCCTCTCAGCCCTGGTCTCAGGATAGGTGGCAATGTAACCCTCCATCTTCAAAGGGATACTCCTGTCTTCTTTTATCAATCTACTGATGTGGTTATCAGGAAAGGATGGTTTGAGGACTGGCAGTATGGAGAGTGCCCCTGCGAAGAAAAAGACCGGGATGAACCAGAATACCCTGGATGGTCTCCTTGCACTTACGGGAAGAAGAAGGGGTATGTAAAGCAGTATCAGTACACATACAAGTGTATACGATGGCTTGAGGATGCGTGAGGTGACCATACCGAGGATGAAAGCCACGGTTATAGCCACAAGGGGCATTCTCTCTATGCGGGACAGGATACCTGTATCCAGGGCTATGTTCTTCAAGGCTGTTCTCTGGGCTCGAGTGGAAAGCCCCTACAGAGATGCTCAACCTGACGATTCAAGGGCTTTCTTAAGTGTCCTTGCTATCCTTTCTGTGATACCGGGTATCTCTGTAATCTCATCTATGGACGCAGAGGCTATACCAGATATATCACCGAAGCGTTCAAGGAGTGCCTTCTTTCTCATCCTTCCTATCCCTGGGATTGTATCGAGTACAGATGTTAGCCTTTTCCCCCGTACCTTTCTATGGTATGTGATAGCCCTTCTGTGTACCTCATCCCTTATCCTTCTAAGTATGAGGTCTTCTTTCGAGCCTTCCTTGAGGAATAGAGGCTCCTTTGCAGAGACAAGATACACCCTCTCGCCCCTTGTCCTTCTCACACCACCCCTTACCTCCTCACGCTCCTTTGCCAGTGCCACAACGTCCACATCCCTTATGCCCAGTTCCTCCAGCACCTTTCTTGCTATATTGAGTTGACCCTTTCCACCATCCACTACCACAAGGTCTGGCAGACCTGTCTCATCCTTTCTTGCGAATCTCCTTGAGAGCACCTCGTACATCATTCCATAGTCGTCAGGTCCTTCGGGGTATTTTATCCTGTATAGCCTGTAGCCATCCCTGTAGGGTCTGCCATCCCTGAATACAACCATCGAACCCACAGCCTCCCTTCCACCTATGTTCGATATATCGAATGCCTCTATGACCCGTGGGGGCTTTCTCAGCCTGAGCCTCCTTTTCAGTGCCTCTACCACATCCCCTCTGAGCCTCTCCTCTTCGAGCCTTGTCCTCAGGCTCTCACCAGCATTGGCTTCTGCCATCTCAAGGAGCCTCAATCTATCGCCCCTCTGGGGTATGCGGATCGATACCTTTTTTCCCTTCTTCTCAGAGAGCCACTCCTCTATGATATCCATATCATCCATACCCCCTCTCACCACAACCTCATCCGGTGTGAACCTCTCCCCATAGTAATACTGGGTGATGAAAGAGGAGATAATCTCCCTGTCGTCCACCACTATATCGTCAAAGAAGTAACTCACCGTGTTTACAAGCCGTCCTCCCCGCACAAAGAGTACCTGTACAGCGATGGTGTTGTCCTTCTTGATGTAACCTATTACATCCTGATCTATTTCGGTCTGGGTTACCACCTTCTGCTCCTCGAGTGTAGCCTCCACTGCCCTTATCTGATCCCTTATCCTTGCAGCCCTTTCGAACTCAAGCCTTCTGGATGCCTCAAACATCCTCTCCCTGAGCCTTTCAATAAGCTGTCTGTTCCTTCCTTCGAGAAACATTATCGTACCATCCACAAGCTCCCTGTAATCCTCCTCAGAGATGAGCCCCGCTGCAGGTGCACTGCACAGACCTATCTGGTAGTCGAGACACGGTCTGACCCTGTTTTTGAACTCCGATGGACCACATACACGAAGAGGAAAGATACGGCGTATGAACTTTACAGTCTCTCTTACCATCTTTGCAGATGCAAAGGGACCAAAATACCTCGCCCCGTCCTTTACAACCTTTCTCACCACCAGTATCCTTGGAAACCTCTCATTTACGGTTATCTTTATGCTCACGTAGGTCTTATCGTCCTTGAGACGGATGTTGTACCTTGGCTTGTACCTCTTAAGGAGTGTGTCCTCAAGGATGAGTGCCTCCTTCTCGTTGGAGGTGATTATGTAGTCCATATCCTTCACCTTTGTTATCAGAAACCTTACCGCATATCTCGTATCCCCTATCTGCTTGAAATAAGACCTCACCCGTGCACGCAGGTTCTTTGCCTTGCCGATATAGAGTATCTCACCCCTGCCCCCCTTCATTATGTACACACCTGGGGACTGGGGAAGGGTCTCTATCTTATCTTCTATCTTAATGGACATACCTGTCCTCCCTGCAAAGACATCTTGCAAAGATTATATGAATCGTATATAATTTTGTAAACCCAATTCGGGTGAAGGGAGTACAAATAGAGAGGAGGTGAGAGGAGTCTCTATCTTTAAGGAGGTGGTTATGGGTTAACACTTAACATTTTAACCCGAAGGGAGGGAGAGATGAGAAAGATATTCCCTGTTTTTGTACTTTTTGGAGCTATCCTTTTCCTCCTTGGGCAGAAAGCCTCACTCGCAGATATCAGCCTTCCAGATGATAAAGAGTACAGAACCCTATCAAAAGACTCCAGCGAGTATACCGAGATATTAAGACTCTTTGAACAAGCCATATTATCCGCCAAGAAAAAAGACCTCGATACATTGATGAGATTCTATTCTGAAAACTACATGAACGCAGGACACAGTAGATGGGATGTCAAGAAGCAGTGGGAGCAGATATTCACACACTTTGGAAGTCTCGATATGGATCACAGGATATACGAGATAGAGGTGGCGGGCAACTTTGCAAGGGTCAAATGTGGTGGGCTCCTCCTTGGAGAACCACAGACACCCACTGCAGAAGAGGGTATAATAACAGCCATAGATTCGTGGAAGTTCGCAGTACATCAACTCATAAAAGAAGACGGTATGTGGAAGATACTCGGCAATCAGGTACCCTACGATACCGGACAGGAGCACCATCCCCTTTTCTAACCCATGAGCCAGACCTGTCCCGTCCAATGGACGGGACAGGTCTTTTTTTATACGGGTTCAGACTCGTACACCATCGTGATAGGGCAGTCTATGGCTGGGGTTAAGGTGTGGAAGGCACCTACCTCACTTTGCCCTTTCGAGATACTTGTTCTCGGTTGTATCTATCCTTATGGTCTCACCCGTCTCTATGAAGGCAGGCACATTGACCACGAGTCCTGTCTCAAGGGTTGCGGGCTTCTGCGAGGCAGTGGCTGTAGCACCCTTGAGATTGGGCTGGGTGTCCACCACCTTGAGCTCCACTACCTTGGGAGGCTCGATCCCGACCGGTCTGCCATCGAAGAACTCGACCGTCAGCTTCAGATTGGGCACAAGGTAGTAGATGTTGTCACCGAGTATCTCTCTGTCCAGTGTAATCTGCTCGTAGGTCTCTGTATTCATGAAAAAGTACTCGGAATCACTGCTGTAGAGATACTCCATCTCGTGCTGTTCCAGGTGTGCCTTCTCTATCCTGTCGTCAGAGCGGAATCTATTTTCAATGCTCAAGCCAGTTATCAGGTTCCTGAGTTTGGTCTGGACAAGCCCCCTTTTATTGCCGGGGGTCAGGTGTTGCACACTCAGGACCCTGTGTGGCTCTCCATCGTGTACAATGGTCATACCCACTCGCAGTTGCGTTGCTGAGATCATAAAACCCTGTATTCTCCTTTCCCTTGTAGTCTGTATGTACTGGGAAGACCTTTTAATTCTGGTAATGGGTCATCAAATCGGACCTGAATTTTTGTTGTGGGGAAAACCCTCCGGGCTATCGCCCTTTTTTGGT
>WGFF01000322.1 GCA_015492355.1 Deltaproteobacteria bacterium | reverse complement strand
GGGAAACCCCTTTTGTAAAAGGGGTTTCCCTCAAACTCCCTTCCCCAAAACTTTTAATCTAAAGTTTTCTGGGAAAGGGGCGGGGGAAAACACCTTTTTCCCAGAAAAGGGCAACAGCCCGAATGGTTTTCCCCACAACTCCACAGGGGTGAAACACCGCGCTGGGGGATAAGGGGGCTATATAGCATCCTCACCCTTCTCACCCGTCCTTATCCTTACAGCCTCCTCAACAGGCGAGACAAAGACCTTGCCATCACCTATCCTGCCTGTACGTGCACTGTTCACTATGGTATCCACCACCTTTGCAACCAGGTCCTCCTTTACCACTATCTCGAGCTTTATCTTAGGCAGGAAGTCCACCACATACTCTGTGCCACGATAGAGCTCGGTATGGCCCTTCTGCCTGCCAAAACCCTTTACCTCGGATACGGTAATGCCCTTTATGCCTATCTCGTTGAGTGCCTCCTTTACCTCATCCAGTTTGAAGGGCTTTATTATGGCTTCTACCTTTTTCATATAGAGACCTCCAGGGGATATAAAAATTCATATCTCCTTACCAGCAAATTCCGTGCCTGTCTGTAATATATTGAATTATAAAGAACTCTATGGCAAGCCCTGATAAAAGGGGATTAAAAAATATACATCCCGCCCCACCCACTGCCTATAAAATGGTCAAACCCACTCAGAAGACCACTTTATACCACAATACGGGTAATCAGGGAATATTTTTTTAGGTCTGTGGAAAACTTTTTGCAGAGCCAACACACCCGCTTCAAAAAGGACTTGACTCGCCTGTATAGCCATGTATAATCCATCCTATAAGACATACAGGGCGAGTGGCTCCAGAAGGAGCCGTAACAGGGAAGACGGTGAGAATCCGTCGCGGACCCGCCGCTGTAACCGGGGACGAAAGCCGCATTTTCTGCCACTGTCCCTTCCGGGATGGGAAGGCGCGGTAAGTAGGATGATCCGGAAGCCAGAAGACCTACTCGTCCTTGAATGACCGTCTCTGCCTCTCGCGGACCGGAGGCATGGAGCGGATGTATGTACCGAGGATGAAAAACGGCATCCCCGGGCCCTTTAGGGTGGGTCCGGGGATTTTTTTTGCAAGAAAAAGATATCTTCTTGTTCTTCGAGGCAAGAGAAAGGAGGATTATGGTGATGCAAGGAAGATTTGTTGCTGTGGTGGTGTTTGTGGCTCTTTTCTGCCTGTCAGGTACGGTCTATACCCAGGATATGCTGGAGTCAGAAGAGATAGTTGTAACAGCTACCAGGATCGAGACCCCATCGACAAGGCTCGGTAGTTCCACCACTGTCATAACACGAAGGGAGATAGAGAGGAAAGGGAAGGCAACCGTTTTTGAACTACTCCGTACTGTTCCTGCAGTGGATGTGGTACAGGCAGGTGGACCTGGAAGGACCACATCCGTTTTTATCCGTGGAGCCAAGCCAGAGCATACACTGGTTCTGATAGATGGTGTGGAGATGAACGACCCCATCTCACCGGGGCGCTCCTACGACCTTGCCCATCTCACCACGGACAATATAGAGCGCATAGAGATAATCCGTGGACCCCAGAGCACCCTGTACGGTTCCGATGCAATGGGCGGGGTTATAAACATCATAACGAGGAAGGGAGAGGGTAGACCCGGGGGATTTGTATCATTTGAGGCTGGCTCCTTTGCCACCTTCAGGGAGAGGGCAGGTATTAGTGGGGGAAGGGGATGGATGAACTACTCCATCGGCTTTTCCCGCTGGGATACAGAGGGTATATCCTCTGCTGGTGAGGGGTATGGAAATACGGAGAAGGACGGCTACAGGAATACATCCTTCTCTGCAAGGCTCGGGCTCGTGCCTGCAGGGGATGTGGATGTGGATTTTATCGTGAGATACACAGGTAGCGAGGCTGATATAGACAATGCAGGGGGTAGGGGAGGGGATGACCCCAACTATACGGTGGATTCGGAAGAACTCCTCCTCAGTATGGGGCTCAGGTTTCTCCTCCTCAACGACATCTGGGAGCAGAAATTCTCCCTTTCCCTGGCTGACCATGATCGCGACTACCGTAACTACAGGGATGCTGACCATCCCTACAATCTGAGCAGTAGTTCCTACGACGGTAGAGTGGTAGAGTTCGACTGGCAGAACCACTTCTACATCCACGAATCAAACATCCTTACCATGGGGCTTGAGAGCGAAAAGGAGGAGGGTGAGTCCGAGTACTATTCAGAGAGTATATGGGGACCATATACAACTACCTTCAGGAAACGGAGCATCCGCACAACAGGATACTACCTCCAGGACCAGATAAGCCTCTGGGATTCGTGGTTTACCACCCTTGGTATCCGTGTGGATGACAATTCAAGGTACGGGACGAAGACCACCTACCGTATCGCCTCTGTTTACTCGTTCCAGAAAACAGGAACCAGGATCAGGGGAAGCTACGGTACGGGGTTCAAGGCACCTTCACTCTTCCAGCTCTTCTCTATGTACGGTAACGAGGGGCTCGAACCAGAAGAGAGTACAGGCTGGGATATAGGCATAGAGCAGAGCCTCCCCGGTGGTAACATCCTCGGTGTGACCTACTTCCACAACACCTTTGAGGAGATGATAGAGTACGATACAAAGACCTCCATGTACACCAACATCGCAGAGGCAGAGACAAGGGGTGTGGAGATGTTCGTCTCACTACAGCCAGTGGATGCCCTTACAACAAGGATAACCTACACCTACATGGAGACAGAAGACAGGACCACCCAGAGTGAACTCCTGAGGAGACCGAGGAACAAGGCAGGGCTGGATATGGCTTATCGCTTCTCTGAAAGGGGAGACGTGGAGATGGATGTGGTCTATGTGGGTAAGAGGTATGACAACGACTATTCGACCCTCCCGGCCAGAAGGGTAGAGTTGGACGATTACGTGGTCGTAGACCTTGCGGTCTCGTACCGGATAGGAAGACATATCCAGGTATTTGCAAGGGGGGAGAACCTTCTCGATGAGGACTACGAGGAGGTAAAGGGATACGGTACACCGGGGAGGTCTGGCTTCGGTGGGGTGAGGTTTTCGTTTTAATCGACACTCAGGGAGATGGGATGCCATCTTGAGCACTGAAAATGTGTGGAGGGGTTCTGTGAAGGTCTCAGACCTTGTATTTCCGTTCATGGCTTCCTTTCTTCTCCATGGATGGCTCATCTCGCTCCTTTTTCTGTACAGCGATACGCCCACTCCCTCTTTTGTGGATACAGATAAGACCATCACACTCGCCATCATGACACATCCAGATGGAAGGGAGGCTCTTTACGGAAGCAGGAACAGTAACGGTGAAGACCGTAGTAGTAAGGACGGTACACCGAAGGAGGCAGAGGGAGGTACCGTAAGGGAGGGATATCCTTCGTGGGACAGACCATCGGTACATACAGGGGGTATGGATTCAGCAGGTGCTACGGATGAGCCACCAGGGAAGGATGTCCCCTCAAAGCCTCTTCCCATGGGCAGGGTAGTCAGAGACCACCAGCACACAACACCCGATCCAGAGGGGGCATCGCTTGAGCACCACAAAAGACCGGTATCCGAAAGAAAGGCTGACAGGGTCGATGAGGTAAACCCCGCCCTTGGATACACCATGGTGGCATCAAGAACAGGAGAGAATAGCCCTGTAT
>WGFF01000321.1 GCA_015492355.1 Deltaproteobacteria bacterium | reverse complement strand
CCCTGGGCTACCTCACGTGCACCATCCATACCGAAGAATATAACAGCAGATGTTATGGCTATGGTGGAACCGAACACCACCTCTGCAAACTCGTTGAGACTCGCTGTGGAAAGACCATCGAGCGCAATGTCCTCGTCCTTCTTGACGTAACTTGCATAGGTGAGTATGGCGCCGAGACCGAGAGAAAGGGTAAAAAATATCTGCCCTGCTGCTGCAAGCCATACCTTGCTACTTAAAAGCCCGCTCAGATCAGGCTCCCACAGAAAGGAAAGCCCCTTTGAGGTGGTAAGCCCGGGATCAGTGGGGGAGGAAAGGGTAAGGACCCTTATGAAAAGAACCAGTGCCATGACAAAAAGGGTGGGAATGGCTATCTTGTTCAACCTCTCTATACCACCTGCAATGCCCTTCTCAAGTATCCATAGACCGACAAGAAGGGTTACTATAAAGAATACATAGGCAAGGGGATGGGGTGAGAGTATCACACCACCTGAGGATGCACCTATGTACTCATAGAGATATCTCTGGTATGGTGCAAGATACTCCGCAGGCGATATCTCACCAAGGGTGTGGGCATCAGGGGATGGATAGAGCCCCAGTATGGATGAGACACTGAAGGCGAGTGTCCAGGAACAGATATAGGTATAGTAGATGAGTATCACCAAGGGAAGGAATATACCGAGTATACCTATGTACTTTGCCATGCGGTTCTTCCACAGGGCATCGAACATACCTGGTGCAGTGCCATGACCTATTACCCCTCCGTACCTCCCTATGCCCCATTCCACCCACATAAGTGGTATGCCGAGTATTATGAATGATATAAAATAGGGTATCATGAACGCACCACCACCGTTCTCCGCAGCCTGCACTGGAAACCTCAAAAAATTACCGAGCCCTATGGCATTGCCTGCCATGGCGAGTATGAGACCTATCCTGCTACCCCACTGCTCTCTGTTCTGCATAACACACCCAGAAATCCTTAATCTTAAAGTCCTAAAATAACACCTTTGCCTTTAGCAGAACAAACCCGTAGGCATGTGTTTTAGAAAAGGCAATACTTGCAAAGACCTTCCAATCCTTCAAGGTCACATTATGTAGTCTTACATACTTTCTACCATCCTTATCTATCACCTCTATATCCTTAAGACGTACCCCTCTGTCAGACCAGTTTGAAAGTGCCTTTATACAGGCTTCCTTCACCGAAAGATAGCCTGCAAGGTATCTTGCCCGCCTGCTGGCTGACCTCAACTCTCCCTCTGTAAATACCCTCCTCAGAAAAGACTCCCTCTCTATCAGCCTCTCTATCCTCTCTATGGAGACAACGTCAATACCTGTCCCTATCATAATCGTCCTCGAACCTCACTATGTCGTCTTCCTCCACGTACTCCCCGCTCTGAACCTCTATAATCTCGAGTTTGTCAGGTCCAGGATTTTCGAGCCGATGTTTTACACCCCTGGGTATGTATGTGCTCTGGTTCACACCTACCTCCACCACCTCATCCCCCCTCTGTATCCTCGCCCTGCCAGATATGACCACCCAGTGTTCACTCCTCTTTCTGTGCATCTGGAGGCTCAATCTACGACCCGGCTCGAGGAATATCTTTTTTACCTTATAACCCTGTCCTTTTTCAAGTACAGTGTAAGAACCCCAGGGTCTTTCCACAGTCCTGTGGACCTCGTGCTCGCCAACCCCCTCCTTTTTGAGTATCCTTACAACCTCCTTTACATCCTGTGCCCTCTGTCTGGGACATACAAGGGTGGCATCGGGTGTGTCCACCACTATCATATCCCTGAGCCCTATGGTTGCAACCACCCTGTCAGAACCGATTATGATGGAATCCTGACTCCCTATGTCCACAACCCTGCCCCTTATCACATTGCCCCTCTCGTCCGGTCTGAGCACCTCACCAAAGGAATTCCAGCTCCCAAGATCAGACCAGCCAAAATCGACCGGTATTACAACCACTCCACGTGTCTTCTCAAGCACACCATGGTCTATGGAGATATCCATCATCTTCCTGTAGGCAGATTCCATATCTCCCCCTCTGCCTATGTTCATAAGCTCCCTGTATACACCGGGGAGATGAACCTCTATCTCCTCCAGTATCCTTCTCGCCTTCCATATGAATATACCGCTGTTCCAGTAATACCCACCCTTTTTAAGAAATATCCTTGCACGCCTTATATCTGGCTTTTCAACGAATCTCTCTACCCGCTTTATGGAAAAACGGTCTATCCTTTTTACAGTCCCCTTTCCTGTCCTTATGTACCCATAGCCTGTCTCTGGTCCTGTGGGTACTATACCAAAGGTTACAAGAAAGCCCTCCTCTGCCACAGAACTGCCCACCCTTATGGCACTGCGAAAGGTGGTGCCATCCTTTATGAGGTGGTCCGCAGGCAGTATAGCCATGATGGCTTCAGGGTCTCTTTCAACAAGCCTCAGCGCTGCAAGCCCTATGGCAGGTGCTGTGTTCCTGCCCAGTGGCTCTATTATGTACCAGGGAGACAGAGACCTCTTGAACTGCAGGAGATGGTCCCTTATGACCTCTGCCTGTCTTGTATTCGTAACGATACAGACCCTCTCATGAGGTACAAGTGGTGAAAGACGCCTTATCGTTGCAACCAGGAGGCTCTCGTCGCCCACGACCCTGAGAAGCTGCTTGGGTGTGGTCTCTCTGCTGAGGGGCCAGAATCGACTCCCTATACCACCTGCAAGTATAACCGCGTAGAGTCTGCTGGAAAAAGACCTTTTCATTACCTGTGCCACACCAATCAAGGATGCAAAAATACAGAACTCAGTAGACCCATTTCTAAGGTAATGGGTCATCAAATCGGACCTGAATGTTGTTGTGGGGGAAACACTGCGGGCTATCGCCCTTTTTTGGT
>WGFF01000320.1 GCA_015492355.1 Deltaproteobacteria bacterium | reverse complement strand
CAAACTCCCTTCCCCAAAACTTCTAATCTAAAGTTTTTTGGGAAAGGGGACGGGGGAAAACACCTTTTTACCAGAAAAGGGCGATAGCCCGGAGGGCTTTCCCCACAACAAAAATTTGGGTCCGATTTGATGACCCATTACCAAAGAGAGATACAATGCATACAGAGCTTGCCTCAAACCTCAGGAGATACGTAAAAGAGATAGAGGCGTTGAGCCCCATAAGGATGCACGGCAGGGTTACAAGGGTTGTGGGGCTTGTGATGGAGGGCGTTGGTCCTGGTGTGTCGGTAGGGGAGTTGTGTCTTGTCTTTCCCAAGGACGGTGGAGACCCCATACAGGCAGAGGTGGTGGGCTTTTCAGAGGACAAGATACTCCTTATGCCACTGGGTGATGTAAGGGGTATAGGTCCAGGGAGCAGAATAGTCGCAAGAAAGAGCAGTGCCCTTGTAAGGGTGGGAGGGGGTCTTCTCGGTCGTACCATAGATGGGCTGGGGCATCCGATAGATGGACTCGGTCCTGTAGAGGTGGAAAGGGAATATCCCCTATACAGGAATCCCATAAATCCACTTCACAGGGAGAGGATAACAAAGCCCCTCAATGTGGGGATCAAGGCGATAAACGGGCTTCTGACCATAGGGAGGGGACAGAGGGTTGGTATATTTGCAGGCAGTGGTGTGGGAAAGAGTGTGCTCATGGGTATGATGGCAAGGAACACAGAGGCGGATGTCAATGTAATAGCGCTTGTGGGCGAAAGGGGAAGGGAGGTGAAGGAGTTTGTTGAGAAGGACCTTGGAGAGGAAGGGCTCAAAAGGTCTGTCCTTGTGGTTGCCACATCGGATCAGCCACCCCTTATACGGATGAGGGCAGCGTTCATGGCCACAGCCATTGCAGAGTATTTTAGGGATCACGGCTCTGATGTGCTTCTCATGATGGATTCCATAACGAGATTTGCCACCGCACAGAGGGAGGTGGGGCTTGCGGTGGGTGAGCCACCCACAACAAAGGGTTATCCGCCATCTGTTTTTGCACTCCTTCCGAGACTCCTTGAAAGGGCTGGTACATCTCAAGGCAGGGGTACCATTACAGGATTCTATACCATACTCGTTGAGGGAGACGATGTCAACGATCCTGTTGCAGATGCGGTGAGGGCTATACTCGATGGACATATAGTGCTCTCAAGGGAACTGGCTGAACAGGGTCATTACCCTGCCATAGACGTGCTCTCGAGCGTGAGCAGGGTCATGATAGATGTGGTTACACCACAGCACATGAGCATAGCGACAAAGGTGAAATCCACCATCGCAACCTACAGAAAGGCGTACGACCTTATAAGCATAGGTGCCTACAAGGAAGGAAGCGATCCAAAGGTGGACCATGCCATAAAGGTGATAGACAGGATAAATAACTTCCTTACACAGAATATAGACGAGAGGGTCGATTACGATGACTGTCTTCAGACCCTCTACAGCTTGGGTGTATGAGAGTGATACAAGAAAGGGTGATGGAAGATGAAGAGATTTCAGTTCAAACTCGAACCACTCCTTGAATACAGGAAACGGCTCGAGGATATTGTAAATAAAGAATTCCACGAGGCTACCATGAGGCTTGACGAAGAGGAGAGAAAACTCCTCGACCTCAAGGAGACATACAATAGATACTCGGAAGAGATAGACAGGCTTAAGGAAGAGGGTACAACAGGGGATGAGATAAACCTCCATTATTCCTATCTCTCACACGTGAAGGACTATATAAAGGAGCAGGAGAATATTATAAGAAGGTTCAAAGAGGAACTGGAGGATAAACGAAAAAGGCTCATAGAGGCTACAAGGAACAGGAAGGTCGTTGAGATCATGAAGGAAAGGTCCCTTAAATCCTACATGACTATAGCCAGACGGCTCGAACAGAAACAGATGGATGAGATAGCAGGGGTGAGATTCTGCAAAAGGGGTGGCAGGAGATGAGGACAAAGGTTCTTACATTCCTTGTACTCGGAAAGATAGTCGTCCTTTCCCTCATCCTTTTGAGGTGGGACCTGGAGCCACTTACAACAGAGTCCGTCCTTGCTGAGACAAGGGGACCGGTGCATGCAGAGCCAGAACCAGAACCTGGCATGAAGGGAGATACACAGGCGGAGGAAAGAACACTCCTTTCCGCTATACGTCAGAAAGAGGAAGACCTCAGATGGAAGGAAGAGGAACTCAAAAAGGAAAAAGAAAGGTTAGAGATAATCAAGACAGAGATTGACAAGAAGATATCAGAACTCGAGGAACTCCACAGGGAGATACAGAAGGCACTCAAGAGGATAGATGAATTCAACAGCGAAAAGATAAGACATATCGTCAAGATATATGAATCCATGTCACCTGAGGATGCAGCCAGAAGGCTTGAAAGGCTATCCGACGATCTTGCAGTGATGATTCTCAAGTCCATGAAGGAAAAAAAGGCAGGCAAGATACTCGGTCTTGTCAATGTGGAAAAGTCGGTCAAACTCAGCCACCTCATGAAAGAAGAGATAAGATAAGATAAGATAAGATAAGATAAGATAGATT